>JAJPZL010000145.1 GCA_021204375.1 Bacteroides sp. | reverse complement strand
GATTAGTGTAGGTATAATTTTATTAACCTCTATGGGAATGTTAAAAGTACCGAACAACATTTCAGGTAATATTAGTTTAGCATCTGTTGAAGCTTTAGCCTCTTCAGAAAATGATGGGGATAACAAAAGCTGGACTCAACCACAAACTGTTAGTTGTAGACTGGATCTGGGAAATAGTTGGTTTACAGCAAGTGTAGAAAGACAATGTGTTTTTGTGCAGTTCCCTATTCCTGCACTGCTGTTAATTGCGAAGAGGTTTTTTTATTGAAAATTCACACTATACGCTGAGCTGAAAAAAGAATTTTTCAGCTCAATAAATAAATAGAAAAGTATGCCTAAGTATTTAACTATTTTCATCCTAGTCATATTTATATCCTGTAACACTTCTGACAAAAGAGGTGATTACTCTATGCAATCTCCTTTTATTATCACCGATAATTTACGGACTATTCCGGTTCAAATAGAGAAAGAGGATTATTTTCATCACCTGGATGATTATCTATATGCCACCTCGTATGTAAAACTTGCTTCTGAACCTTTACTGGCAGAGATCAAAGATATTCATATACAAAACGACCGGATCTATATCTGGGATAGAATGAATCGCATTATTTGTTATGATATGCAGGGAAACATTGTTTTTCAGATCGATTCTAAAAGAAATGGTCTCGGCGAATATTCCGGAATTAATGCTTTTGCCCTCAATCCGGACCGATCAGAAATAGTCGTGTATGATAACCTGAGAGTATCGTTACTGTACTTTTCTATGGAAAACGGCAAATACCTGAGAAGCTCCGGATTCAGAAAACCGAATCCTACGGAAATGGCTTTTTCCGACCATGTGTTTTTTATAATAACCGTTATCATACTAACTATCCGAATGATAGTTTACTGCACTACTCTTTATTAGTATCAGCAAACGGATTAAAAATGGATAAAAGATATTTTCCCCACAATAAAGTGGAAGCAACTTATATTTTCAGTCCATCCTACCGGACATTTTATGATAACGATACCCAGCTCTATTACTGTAGAAATTTCGATAACGTAGTCTATCAATTAGGAAAAGATACGATCCGGGCTCGTTATAAGATCGAATTACCCAATCCGCTCCCTTTTTCTAAAATTGAACAAAAAATGGATGAGATAGAATTGATAAGATCTGATTTTACATTGGGTATCTCTAATGTATATGAATGTGAGGGTCTTTTACATTTTTGTTTTAATAAAAGCGGATTTATTATGACAGCTTTATACGATCTGGTAAAAGATGAACAAATATGTTGTGTCAAAGTATTACAAGATGCACCAACAGAGGATGTTCCGGTAGCGAGCATAATCAACGGAGTATATAAGGGACAATTTTATAGTGTCCTTGGACCAGCCCGTATAGAGTATATGTTAAATACCTATCCCGGAACTTATCTCAAAGCCTTTGAGCAATATAATAGTGATTCGGATAATCCGGTCATCGGATTTTATCAGGTGAAATAGAGTTAATGAAAATATAGAATCTCCCGGTTCTTTTTTAATCTATATATAAAATCGGCCTGACCCCTAAAATTGGAGGTTTCACTCATTCATTCTTGGGTCTTCAACATTCACCATTTATCCGGAACCACCCGACTTATAACGTTGCCTTAAAAAACAAACTTCCCGGATAGTTGTTATAGAAAAAAGCCGGAAAACCGGTAATTTTTTATAGCTTCCATATCCATGAAGAAATATTGGCAGATCATTAAGAATTATAAAGTAAGCCTAATTATCATCCCCCTGTTGGTATTGATCACCGTACTCTGCGAAACCGCCCAACCCATGTTCATGACCCGTATTGTAGACGAAGGAGTGATGCAGGGGAACCTCCCTGTCATAACCCGTGTAGGGATATATATGGTATTGATCTCCATAGTGGGGCTTGCCGTGAGTATTCTTAATGTATATATATCCTCCTATACCTCCATCGGTTTCGGTACCGATCTTAGGAAATTCCTATTCAGTAAGATCCAGGAGCTCTCTTTTACGGAGATCGACCAATTTAGTTCAGCCTCGCTGGTCACACGGCTTACCAACGATATTACCAAAATACAACAGGTGATCATGATGGGGCTCAGAATGATGTTACAGGCTCACCTGATGCTGATCCTAACTCTCTTCTTTGTGATCCGGATCAACTCGGAGCTGGTACAGATACTGGCCATCTCCATCCCGGTACTGGCGGTAAGCCTCTATTTTATTTTAAGAAGCGGACTCCCTTATTTTATCAAAGTACAACAAAAGCTGGACCAGCTCAATGAAGTGATGCGGGAAAACCTCATCAATATCCGTGTGGTAAAGTCATTTGTACGGGAAGATTTTGAGACCCGGAAATTCGAAAAGAGCAGCGAAGAGTTAAGGGATCTGGTCACCCAGGCTTCCAACATAGTGATCAGTGCCTTCCCGGTCCTTCAGTTAATGATGAACTTCTCCATCCTGGCCGTACTCTGGCTGGGGGGACGGAAAGTGATCGGGAACGACCTGCAGGTGGGAGAACTGATCTCCGTGGTAAACTACCTGGCACAGGTACTTATGTCGCTGATGATGCTCTTCATGATCATTATGACCATTGCCCGGGCTTCGGCCTCCTCCGAACGGATCCTGGAGGTATTGAACCAGGAGCCTTCACTGACCAATACGCCGGAAGGTTTACTTAATAAATACGAAGTGAGCCGGGGAGAAATAGTGTTTGACCATGTCTATTTCCGGTATCACGGCGGAGAGGAAGATGTGCTGAAAGATATTACTTTCCATACCAGGCCGGGAGAAAAGATTGCCGTAGTAGGGGCTACCGGATCGGCCAAAACCTCTATGGTACAGCTGATCCCCCGTTTATACGATATATCTGCAGAACAGATAACCATAGACGGAGTGGAGATCAAAGATTATAACCTGGATGAACTGCACCACGGAGTAGAGATGGTACTTCAAAAGAATGTGCTCTTCTCCGGAACGGTCATAGAGAATATACGCTTGGGAAAAGAAGATGCCACGATGGAAGAGGTGATAGAAGCCGCTAAAGCGGCCGATGCCCATGACTTTATCCTGGCACTTCCGGACGGTTATAACACGATGCTGTAACGGGGAGGCTCCAATGTGTCCGGTGGTCAGAAGCAGCGTCTCTGTATTGCTCGGGCGCTGATCCGGAAACCGAAAGTATTGATCTTAGACAATAGTACCAGTGCAGTGGATACCGATACCGAACTCCGCATCCGTACCAACCTGAACCGGATCCTGGATAATACCACCCTCTTTATCATCACCCAACGGATCAATACCATGCAATCTGCCGACCGGGTTATGATCCTCGATGATGGAGAGATCGTCGGTTTTGATATACCGGAGCGGCTGATGGAGCGTTCGGAAATTTACCGGGAGATCTACTCTTCCCAACAATTAACCTTACAATAAACCGGTGATGAAACGATCTGAAACTTCTGATAAATCCGTAAAACCCAGAGAGACTCAAAAGACACTGGGCAGACTGATCTCCTACCTGGCCGGCGATCGCCCCCTGCTGGTGGTCATCTTTGTGATGATCCTTATCAGCATCAGTGCAGACCTGGCAGGCTCCTATATGTTACGTCCGATCATCAACGACTATATTATACCGGGAGATATACCTGGCCTGGTCAGTATCCTGACCATCCTGGGAGTGATCTATCTCGGAGGAGTAGTGGCTGTATTTATCCGTTCCATCCTGCTCAACCGGATTGCCTAGCGCACGGTTCACCGCATGCGTACGGACCTCTTTACCAAAATGGAAGCTCTTCCTATCAGTTGTTTCGACCAGCATCCTTACGGAGATACGATGAGCCGGTACACCAACGATGTAGATCGTATCAGCGAAGCATTGACCGATTCGCTTTCCGACCTCTTTACCAGTGCCCTGACACTGGTAGGGATCTTCTGCCTGATGATCTTTATCAGTCCTATCCTTACCCTGGTAGCACTGATCACGGTTCCGCTGATGATGCTGACGGCCCGGCGGATCGTCAAAAAGAACAGCCGCTACTTCCGGGCGCAACAGGAGTCTATCGGTGAGCTGAATAGGTATGTAGAAGAGATGATCAGCGGCCAGAAAGTGATCAAGATATTCGGCAGGGAGCAGAAGATAGAGGAAGATTTCGAAATACGGAACCTGGACCTGCGGTATAAATCCCTGAAAGCACAGTTCTATTCCGGTATGATGATGCCGGTTATGCAGAACCTCAATACACTGACCTATGTTTTTATTACCATAGCAGGCGGTTTACTGGCCCTTTACCGGGGATTCGATATCGGTGGCCTGGCTACTTTCCTGCAATACTCCCGTCAGTTCGGACGCCCGATCAACGAGCTGGCAGGTATCTATAACACCCTTCAGGCTGCCCTGGCCGGTGCCGAACGTATTTTCCAGTTAATGGACGAAGAGCCGGAACCGGCCGATGCACCAGATGCGGTAGCGCTTAATTGCATGGAGGGAGAAGTCTCCATGAAGCATGTATACTTCAGCTACGAACCGGGTAAGCAGATATTGAAAGATATTAACCTCTCCATTCCTGCCGGAAAGAAAATTGCGCTAGTAGGCACCACGAGAGCTGGAAAAACAACGATCCTGAACATGCTCCCCCGTTTTTACGATATCGAATCGGGGGATATTACCATCTGTCACCATTCGCTCTACCAGATCAAAAGGAAAAACCTCCGTGAAATGATGGCCATTGTACTACAGGATACCCACCTGTTCACCGGAACCGTACGGGAGAACATTCGTTTCGGTCGGCTGGAAGCAACCGATGAAGAGGTGATAGCGGCTGCCAAATTAACCGCTGCCCACTCTTTTATCCGGCGTTTGAAGAACGGATACGATACGATGCTGGAGAATGACGGGGAGAACCTGAGCCAGGGACAACGGCAGTTGCTGAACATTGTCCGCGCCGCTATAGCAGACCCGACCATCCTGTTGCTGGACGAGGCGACCAGTAACATTGATACCCGCAGTGAGCTGCTTATACAAAAAGGGTTGGACAGACTGATGGAAGGACGTACCAGCTTTGTGATCGCTCACCGGCTCTCTACCATTATGAATGCCGACCAGATCGTGGTATTGGAGTATGGTCGTGTCATTGAACAGGGCACCCACCAGGAGTTGCTGGAGCTGAAAGGAAAATATTACTCCCTGTATCAGGAGCAGTTTGGGTAAAGCGAGAAGAGATCATTGATATCTCCACCAGAACAGGAGATCACCGGGCCCCTGGTACCGAGTAAATCCGCTTTTCTCCAACACTTTACAGGAGGGAACATTCTCCGGATCGATTGCAGCCAATACAGCGGTTACCTGCTCCCTGGCAAGGGCCCATTGACAGAGGACCGCAACGGCTTCAGTCATATATCCCCGGTTCTGATAACCGGAGTACATCCCATAGCCGATCTCTACTTCTCCCTGTTCGTCCGGTTCTCCTTTGAAGCAGGCACTTCCAATCACTCTATTTTCTTCTTTGAGCACGATCAGCCAGTTGGTATACCAATAGTAGTTATCAGAGTGTTCCCGGGCCTGTTCACACAGTTGACTCATCACCTGCCTGATATCTTCCGTCCAGAACACCGGATACCCGGAAGGGTGAAGCCCCATAACTTCTTCGAAACGCAGATAGTCCTCACACAGAAGGGAAAACCGCTCGGGAAAAAGGGCCAGGATCCGTAAACGGTCTGTTTCCAGTATAACCTCCTTACAAGAAGTAGGGTAATAAAGCTCACAGGCAGCTACTTTTCTTCTATAGGGTCTCTTCATCCATTCCAATAATTATCTGTTCTCTATCCGGTAAACTTCTACCGTTTTACCATCCGTATAGATAAACTCACGTTCCTACATACCTCCTCCTTTAAGAATAGTACGCCTGGATGCTTCATTTTCTTTATAGCAGGCCAGCATCACCTGGTTCAATCCAATGATTTTACAATAGTCCAGTGCCTGGCGCAGTATTTCAGTGGCATATCCTTTATTACGTTCCAGAGGACGTACGCCATAGCCAATGTGTCCTCCGTAATTACGCAAAAATTCATTCAGGGAATGCCGGATATTTACTACTCCTACAATTGCCTGGTCCCTTTGTCGGACTGCAAAAAAAGTAGAAGAAACAACCCAACCCTGTGGAACAGTGACCGGATCTCTGTTTTTGTGAATCTGGTGCAGCCACGCTTCATAATTATTCATCTTTTCCATCAGGGCGGCACCGTGAAGGTCATACTCCTGATGAGCAAAATGTTCTTCTATATAGTCTATTGCCTTCTGTTTATGCTCCGGTCCGGGAAACTCCAGTTTAAGACATTCCATATGTTTGAAATAAGATGACCAAAGATACAATTTATATTTTAAAACCGCCTCCCTCCTCTTCTCCGTTACCCACTGAAAGCTTAATGGATATGGAATAAGTCGTTTACAAATCTTAATGTTGCTCAACCCGGATTAAAAATATCCTCTTTTTTAATAGTTTTATATATCTTTGTAGGCTTAAAGGGTAAGGTGTAAACCTGCCTGTTGATAACTTCCAGTTATTAACAAAAGGGGTAATTTATTAACAAAATCGGTAATCTTTTTGGGTTTACCGTATTCATTTGAATATTTATCGCTTATTTCGCCTTCCTAAAATGTAAGGAATATGGGGAAAATAATTGCATTAGCCAACCAAAAGGGGGGAGTGGGTAAAACCACGACGACGATTAACCTGGCAGCTTCGCTGGCAACCCTGGAGAAGCGTGTACTGGTGATAGATGCAGACCCTCAGGCAAATGCCTCCTCCGGATTAGGAGTAGATATTAAACAGGCTGAGTGTACTATCTATGAGTGCATTATTGACCGGGCCAATGTAGAGGATGCTATACACGATACGGAGATCGATACGTTAAAGGTGATCTCTTCGCACATCAACCTGGTAGGGGCGGAAATAGAGATGCTGAACCTGTCCAACCGGGAAAAGATCCTCAGGGAGATACTGACACCCTTGAAAAGTAAATATGATTATATTCTCATAGACTGTTCGCCGTCTCTGGGACTGATCACTATCAATGCACTGACTGCGGCTGACTCGGTATTGATACCGGTACAGGCTGAATATTTTGCACTGGAGGGGATCAGCAAGTTACTTAACACCATAAAAATTATCAAGTCGAAACTCAACCCGGCTCTTGAAATAGAGGGTTTTCTGCTGACCATGTATGATTCCCGGCTTCGCCAGGCGAATCAGATATACGATGAAGTAAAACGGCACTTCCAGGAGCTGGTATTCGATACGGTTATCCAGCGAAATGTAAAACTGAGTGAGGCTCCCAGTTACGGGTTGCCAACCATTTTATACGACGCAGAATCGAACGGTGCTAAAAACCATATGGCACTAGCTAAAGAGATCATTACCCGAAATAGTTAAAAAAACAATATGGCTACACCGAAAAGAAACGCCTTAGGACGTGGTTTGGATGCACTTCTCTCAATGGACGAAGTAAAGACGGAGGGGTCTTCTTCGATCAGTGAGATTGAATTATCAAAGATATCCGTGAATGCCAACCAGCCCCGCAGAGAGTTTGATGAAACTGCGCTGCAGGAACTGGCTGACTCCATCCGGGAGATCGGCATTATCCAACCGGTAACCCTGCGGAAAATATCGGATGATGCTTACCAGATCATAGCCGGCGAGAGACGCTACAGGGCTTCACGCCTGGCAGGCCTGCACAGTATACCTGCTTATATACGTACGGCAGACGATGAAAATGTAATGGAGATGGCCCTGATCGAGAATATCCAGCGGGAAGACCTCAACTCCATTGAGATCGCACTGGCTTACCAGCACCTGATAGAGCAATACAACCTGACGCAGGAGCGCCTCAGCGAACGGGTAGGAAAAAAACGGGCTACCATTGCCAACTACCTGCGCTTGTTAAAACTACCGGCCCCTATCCAGATGGGATTGCAGAATAAGTTGATAGACAACGGACATGCAAGGGCCCTGGTAGCGTTGAACGATCCGAAGTTACAGGTGAACCTCTACGAAGAGATCCTCCGGCACGGGTATTCGGTAAGAAAGGTAGAAGAGATGGTAAAGGCTCTGAGTGAAGGAGAGGCGGTTAAAAGCGGAGCGAAAAAGATTGCTCCCAGAGGCGCCAAACTTCCGGAAGAGTTCAATGTATTAAAAAAACAACTCTCCGGATTTTTCAATACGAAGGTTCAGCTTACCTGTTCGGAGAAAGGAAGAGGTAAAATTACCATTCCTTTTACCAACGAGGAGGATCTGGAACGTATTATGGAGATTTTCGACTCATTGAAACGTTCATGATCAACAACCTGAGAACAGATCGGATCCTGACCCTGCTCCTATGCCTGGTACTGCAACTGGCAGGTATCAGCGGATATGCACAGAAACGGCAGAAGAACGACTCCATAGCTCCTCCCAAAGCTTCCCTGAAGCGTGCCCAGCGGAAAGCAGCACAAGAGGATAGTACCCTGACACTAGATTCGCTTATAACCCGGGCAAACGCTGATGAAGTGATCGTTGACCCTGATCTTTCCATTGCTATTGTCAACGATACCATAGTGGCTCTTGCCGATTCGGTCTCGCTGGTAGCAGACAGCATTGCGGGAGTGAACCAGGAGGGATTAACGCAGTTGGAGGAACCCCTGACCATCGATGAGAATTCAGGGATTATTTACGATACCGATTCTGTGTTTACCGAACCGCCCGTCAAAGAGGGATGGAAGCCGCAATCAGACAAATCAGTCTGGTTATCGGTAGTGATCCCTGGTGGAGGACAGATCTACAACCGGAAATACTGGAAACTTCCGATCATTTACGGAGGGTTTGTGGGCTGTACCTATGCACTGACCTGGAATAACCAGATGTATAAAGATTATGCACAGGCCTACCGGGATATTATGGACGACGATCCTACCACCAACAGTTATGAGGACTTTTTTCCGCCCGGATATGATATAGGAACGAACCTGACCCGCTGGCAGACCACCTTTAAAAACCGGAAGGATATGTACCGGCGTTACAGGGATTTGAGTATCTTTGCCTTTATCGGGGTCTATCTAATATCGGTTATTGACGCCTACGTAGATGCGGAGCTATCCAGTTTCGATATCTCTCCCGACCTGAGTTTCAGAGTAAGTCCCGGCATTATGCATGATCCGATCGCAGGCAGAATGCTGGGTTTACAGTGTAATATAATATTCTGATAAAAAGAGACATGAGAAACCTGTTACTATTTATTTCCATGGTAGGGCTGGGCTTTGGAAGCAGTTATGCCCAGACAAATAATAACACCCTGATAGATGATGTAGAGATACCGGAGACAATGATGTACCCGGTGGACAGCCTGCTTAGTGCGTGGATGACAAAAAATTACCTGAGCGAGGAAGAAGATTGTGAAATGAGGGATGAGAATCCATACTTCAGCGATTCGGTCTATATGGACCGCCTTTCGCGTATACCGGCCATTATAGAGATGCCTTATAACGAGGTGGTACGGAAGTTTATCGATCTTTATACCACCAAACTAAGGAAACAGGTATCCATTATGCTGGGCGCCAGCAATTTTTATATGCCTATTTTTGAAGAGGCACTGGATGCATACAATCTGCCGCTCGAACTGAAATATTTGCCCATTATCGAATCTTCCCTGAACCCGAAAGCAACTTCGCGGGCAGGAGCTTCCGGCCTATGGCAGTTCATGATCAATACCGGAAAGATATACGGATTGGAGAGTAATAGCCTGATAGACGAAAGAAGGGACCCGATCAAGGCCACCTGGGCGGCAGCACGCTACCTGAGAGATCTTTATAATATTTACCAGGACTGGAACTTAGTGATCGCAGCTTACAATTGCGGACCGGGAAATATCAACAAAGCGATCCGTCGCAGCGGTGGAAGCACCGATTACTGGGCGATCTATAACAACCTGCCTAAAGAGACCCGCGGATATGTACCGGCGTTTATTGCCGCCAACTATGTGATGCATTACTACTGCGACCATAACATTTGTCCGCTGGATGCCACCCTGCCGGCTAATACGGATACCCTGCATATTGACAGAAAGCTTCATTTTGCACAAATAGCCGACCTGTGCGATATAGAGATAGACCAGATACGAAACCTGAACCCACAATACAAGCAGGATGTGGTTCCGGGAGATGCCAAAAGCGCTCCGCTACGTCTGCCGCAGAATCTGGTAAGCACTTTTATCGAATACCAGGATACAATCTATGCACACCGCCAGAACGAACTCTTTACCAACCGGAGAACCGTAGCGGTCACACAACCGGCTACTACAGCCAAACGTACTACTACTTCAACAGCCGCACCACCCAGTGGGGATGTTACCTATCATAAAATTCAGTCGGGAGAGACCCTTTCAACGATCGCTACTAAATATAAAGTAACAGTGAAACAGATACAACAGTGGAACAATCTCTCCTCCACCCGCATCAATGCCGGGAAGAACCTGAAGATTTACCGCTAAAAACAGTGTAGTACATTTAATTATAGAGCAACTTTGTTTACTTATGCTTGTCTGGTAAACTATTTTCGTTATTTTTGTACATATACCCAATCCATCACACCATGAGCGAAAACAATAACGATATAAAGAAGCCGGAGTTAACCGATGATGAACTGATCGAGAGATCTTTCCAGGAGCTATTGGATAGTTACCTGGCTACCAAGCACCGTAAGAAGGTTGACATCATTACCAAAGCATTCAACTTTGCAAACCGGGCGCATAAAGGGGTAAAACGCCGCTCGGGCGAACCTTACATTATGCATCCGCTGGAGGTGGCTAAAATTGTATGTACGGAGATAGGACTGGGCTCTACCTCTATCTGCTCGGCCCTGTTACACGATGTAGTGGAAGATACCGACTATACGACAGAAGATATTGAGAACTTATTCGGGCCCAAAATAGCACAGATCGTAGATGGACTGACCAAAATATCAGGTGGTATTTTTGGGGATAAGGCTTCGGCTCAGGCAGAGAACTTTAAGAAGTTATTGCTGACCATGTCGGACGACATTCGGGTGATTCTGATAAAGATAGCCGACCGTCTGCACAACATGCGCACGCTGGGATCGCTTCTTCCCAATAAACAATACAAAATAGCCGGAGAGACGCTCTATATTTATGCACCCTTAGCGAACCGGCTCGGGCTTAATAAGATAAAGACAGAGCTGGAAAACCTGAGTTTTAAATACGAACATCCGGAGGAGTATCAGCAGATCGAAGAGAAGCTGAAAGCTACCCAGGCTGCCCGTGAAGAGACTTTTAAAAGCTTTACTGCTCCGATTTATCAGGAACTGGACAAAATGAAAATCAAATACCGGATCCAGGCCCGTGTTAAATCGACCTATTCCATCTGGAATAAGATACAGACCAAACGGGTTCCTTTCGAAGAGATCTATGATATCCTGGCCGTACGTATTATTTTTGAACCGGAGAATCCGGAAGAGGAGCTGAACGACTGTTTCAGTATTTATGTGGCCCTGAGCAAAATATACAGGGCACACCCGGACCGGCTCAGGGATTGGATGAGTCATCCGAAAGCCAACGGTTACCAGGCCCTCCATGTTACTTTAATGGGTAGCGACGGACAGTGGATAGAGGTGCAGATACGAAGCGAACGAATGAACGACGTGGCCGAACAGGGGTTTGCAGCGCACTGGAAATATAAGGAAGGTGGCGGTGGAGAGGATGAAGGAGAACTGGACAGATGGCTGAAAACCATAAAAGAGATACTGGATGATCCCCAGCCGGACGCTATCGACTTTCTGGATACCATCAAGCTGAACCTCTTTGCCTCAGAGATCTTTGTCTTCACTCCCAAAGGAGAGCTCCGTACCATGCCCCAGAACTCCACAGCACTGGATTTTGCATTTTCTCTTCATACGGATATAGGGAGTCATTGCATCGGTGCTAAGGTGAATCATAAACTGGTACCGCTAAGTTATAAATTACAAAGCGGAGATCAGATCGAGATACTTACATCTAAATCACAACGCGTACAACTCTCGTGGGAAGTCTTTGCAACGACTGCCCGGGCCCGGGCAAAAATATCCTCCATCCTGCGGAAAGAGCAGAAATTAGTCCAGAAAAAAGGGGAGAAAACCCTGAATAAATTCCTGAAAAAAGAGGAGATCCATCCCGAGGGGGCTCCGCTGGAAAAGCTGTGGAAAGTTCACAGGATGAAGAGTAATGAGGAGTTCCTGGCTGCCATCGGTAATCAAAAAGTGGTGTTAGGAGAGAACGATAAGAATCTCTTAAAAGACAAACAGTCTTCCAACTGGAAAAAATTACTGAAATTCTCCTTTGGAGGGAACAAAGAGGAGGAAGAAGAGGAAGCAGTTAAGCCGGAAGAACAAGAGGAAAAGATCAATCCTAAAAAGATATATAAACTTACCGACGATTCCATACAGAAGAAGTATATATTTGCCGAGTGTTGTAACCCGATACCGGGCGATGATGTACTGGGCTATGTAGGCGATGACCAGCGTATTACGATCCATAAACGGCAGTGCCCGATTGCAGTCCGCCTGAAAAGTAGTTACGGCAACCGCATCATAGCCACCAAGTGGGATACGCATAAAAAACTGAACTTCCTGGTCTATATCCACATCCGGGGGATTGATAGTATTGGTATTCTGGCAGAAGTGATCCAGGTTATTTCACAACAGTTGAATGTGAATATAAGGAAAGTGAACCTGGAAACAAACGACGGTATATTCGAAGGACGGTTACAGCTCTATGTACACGATGTGAGTGATGTGAAAAAGATTTGCGATAAGCTCCGGAAAGTTCACAATGTAAAATCGGTAACGAGAGAGGATTAGGGTCCTGGGGTTTCTTCTTCGGAGATCTCCAGTGCATCCAGTTCTTTACGGATACTCTCCAGTTCCTCGCGGATGCTTTTAAGTTTGGTCACTATCTTAAAATTATTGACGGTGCTCTCTTTATTTTCTTTAAGTTTACGCCGGGCTCCATCTAAGGTCATTCCCCTCTCCTTTACTAAGTGATAAACCAGCGCAACAGCCTGAAGGTCTTCCTGCCGGTACTGCCGGATACCCCGGCCTGCTTTTTTAGGAGCTATCTGGGGAAATTCTTTCTCCCAGAACCGCAGGAGCGACTCATTGACATTAAACATATCGGCTATCTCGCCGATTGAATAATACATCTTAAACTTTTTATCAGGATTGTAGGCCATCGTCTATTTTTAATCAAATACTTTTCCGTGATTGGCGGCAATACGGATCATTTCGTCATACTGTTCGGGAGAGAGGTCCATAAAATAGTAGTTTACCGGGTTAACCCGTTCTCCTCTGACATGTACTTCGTAATGAAGGTGAGGTCCCATACTCTTCCCGGTACTTCCTACTCCACCGATCACTTCTCCCCTGACGACCTTCTTTCCCAGTTTAGTGCGGAAATCCCGCAGGTGGGCATATACGGTACGGTATCCAAAACCGTGATCGATCTCAATGGTATTACCAAGCCCCGATTGCCAGCCCATCTTAACCACCGTTCCGTTACCGGTAGCATATACATCTGTACCGGGATGAGCAGAAAAGTCCATCCCTCCGTGAAAACGTACGGTATTGTAGATAGGATCGATCCGGTATCCATATCCGGAAGCGGTCTGCCGAAGGTCTTTATTGGAAACGGGTTGGATAGCCGGGATACACTGAAGCATTTCTTCGTGGTTCTTGAACATCTCTACTACATCGTCAAACGATCCGGACTGGATATAAAGCTGTTTGGTAAGCATATCCAGTTTATGTGAAGTGTTTACTACCAGGTCGGCATTGGCCAGGTCCATCAGGTGTTCATACCGGTTCGTTCCTCCATATCCCGCCTTACGGATCGCCGAAGGAATGGGTTCTGCCATGAACATAACCCGGTATAAATTATCATCGCGTTGCTGAATATCTTCCAGTACATCCAGTGCTTCGTCTAATCGGCGGGAAAGGATCTGATATTGTGCCTGCAACCGACTGTTCTCTATGCGCAGTTCTTTCTCGGAAGGGGATCCGAATAACAACAGCAGGATGAGGAAAAATAGCCCGCCAAGCCCCAGAGAAAGAAAGATCCTGCGCAGGTAACTAAGCATACGCTGTCCGACCGTAGGATAGATACGATCGTATGTTTGTGTACGCGGATTATAGATATAGTATATTTTACGCATCTTCTCTGTTTTAGCGGTTTTTCCGGAAAGACCTTTCAATTTTCCGAAAATAGTGGGGCAAAAATAATAAAAACAGACTATCTTTACAC
>JAJPZL010000377.1 GCA_021204375.1 Bacteroides sp. | reverse complement strand
GTGCCTGCCCGACCTGCAGAAAAACTGTGGGGAGATAAACTGTACGGACTATTTATTCTGTGTATGTTACTGAATCTTTCTCTTTCTGCCCAGCAAATCACTGTAAGCGGGACGGTGAGGGAAAATTCGGGCGAACCTTTGATGGGTGTCAATGTAAAGGTGACGGGAACCTCTCTGGGAACCGTCACCGACATTCAGGGTAATTATAGTATAGAGGTAACTGCTGACCAAAAGGAACTGGAATTCTCTTTTATGGGGTTTGCCACGCAAAAGATCGCTATAGGGGGACGTACCACGATCCATGTGGTAATGATGGAGAGCAGCGAAACTCTTGAAGAGGTAGTGGTAGTAGGCTACGGTACGATGAAAAAGCGGGATGTGACCGAAGCGATCACTTCCGTCTCTGCAAAAGATATTGAGAACCGGCTCTCCACCAATGTGTTCCAGGCCATGCAGGGTCAGGCAGCGGGAGTATATATCGTAAGCGGATCGGGACAACCCGGAGAGAGCTCTGCTATCCGCATCTGCGGTACTTCCTCCTTTTCAGATACGGCAGTAGATCCTTTATACATAGTAGACGGAGCGCCGATGGATAATATAGATGCTATCAACCCGGCAGATATCGAATCCATAGAGATCCTGAAAGATGCTGCTTCTGCCGCTATCTACGGATCACGCTCGGCCAACGGTGTGGTTATCATCACGACCAAACAGGGAGACAAGAATAAACCGGTGATCGACATTAAATACGACCACTCGCGGGGTTCGCTCTCGCACAAATTACCGCAGGCTAATACGACCGAACGGCGGCTTTACGACCTCAAACGGCGGGAATTTTTCCTGGAATATAGTCCGGCCAATGCCGATGAGAGTATCCAGATGATAGAAGATTCACTCAATGTCTTCTTCAATGTAGACAATGACTACCAGAAGATCGCCTTCTCCACCGCTCAGAAAGACCAGGTAGACCTGAGCATCGGCGGGGGATCAGACAACCTAAAATATTTTATCAACACCGGTTATTGCAGCGAGAAAGGGATCATCAGTAACACCGGTTACGACCGCCTGACGGCCCGTATCAACTCTGACTATACGGCTTCCAAAGTAGTGTCCATGGGTACCCGTGTATCACTTTCGTATGCCCGTAAGAAGGGGATCGACGAGGAAGGATTTCTGAACTCCATGCTGATCCGGCGTCCCTATTTTTCCCTCTACTTTCCAGACGGCACTATGGTAGGGATCTTCAACGGACAGAAAAGCCCGATAGCCCTGACGGAATACACAACAGACTTTACAGACTACTACCGTCTCAACTTTTTCCAGTATCTCCAGATCAATCTAAATAAAAATCTGAAGTTCCGGACCAACATGAGCGTGGGCTACTATTCCAACAAACAAAAGTATCTCTTACCCAGTATCCTCTACGATGAGAACCAGAGCAATAACCAGGGAGCCTCTTACAATTATCTCAACTGGAACTGGATGAACGAGAATTACCTCACCTATACACGGCATTTCAACAATACACATAACTTCTCGGCCATGGCAGGAATGAGTGCGCAGAAATGGTCACGTGAAGATGAGATCCTGGTAGGCTCTAACTCGCCCAGTGACCTGCTTTACACCATGAACGGCTTTGTAGCTAATCTGGACCTGACAAAGACCGGTACCTGGCAATATGGACACGCACTGGCCTCGGTATTCGGACGCGTCACCTACGACTACAGGAGTCGTTACCTGTTCAATGCCAACTTCCGCCGCGACGGTTCCTCCCGTTTTGCCAAAAATAACAAATGGGGGGAACTTCCCTTCCGTATCAGTGGGGTGGCGCTTCTCGGATGAGAAATTTATGGAGAAGACCCGCAGTGTACTGGAAGATGCAAAGTTACGCCTGAGCTACGGGATCACAGGGAACGAACAGATCGGCAATTACGAGTATATCATGTCGTACAAAACAGATATCATCTACGACGGTGTAGGGGGAGTAACCCCTTCGCGCCTGAGTGTAGACGACCTGTCGTGGGAACAAACCTCGCAGATGAACCTGGGGTTGGACCTATCGCTCCTGAGCGGACGGGTAACGGTGACGGTAGATTACTACGATAAGTATACCAAAGACCTCCTGGCACAATTCCAGGTTCCCAAAGAGTGGGGTTACAACTACACCATGAAGAACATCGGTGAGGTACGGAACCGGGGAATTGAACTGGCCCTATCCGGAGATGTACTACAAACAGATAAATTCCGCTGGAACATGGCTTTCAATCTCTCTAAAAATGTAACCCGGATCGAAAAACTGGCCGACGGTACTCCCTACCTGCAAAGCGGATTGTGGTGGATGGAAGAGGGAGGAAAACTGGGAGATTTTTACGGCTATAAGGCTATTGACATATTCCAGTACAGTGAATCCAATGCTTTTACCAACGAGTGGCAGCAACTTACTCCGGTATTTGAGAACGGAGTCTTCCGGAAATATACGCTCAACGGTGCCGATTATACCGGAGAGGTGCTGCAAAAGACGCTACCTGACGGACGACCCTTCCTGGGCGGGGATATCAACTGGCAGGAGAACGGCGAACCGGACGGTATCATCGATGAGAAAGACCGCATGGTACTGGGCAACGCCCAGCCCAAACTTACCGTAGGATTCAATACACAACTTACTTATAAGAACTGTGACCTCTTCCTCTCTTTCTACTACTCTATCGGAGGAAATCTCTACAACTACGTCCGCCAGGAACGGAATACCTTCCGTTTTACGGGAACCACTCCGGAACCGGAGGTGATCTACAACCTCTGGGTAAAAGAGGGGGATAAGGCACTCTACCCGCGTCCCTATAATGATGAGTACGATAATGCCCGGGTGGGACAGGGACACTCCTTCTATATAGAAGATGGCTCTTTTATCAAACTACGCAACGCACGCCTCAGCTATACATTTGACCGGAAACTGGTACGGAAACTGAAGATGAAGAACCTGGGGTTGTATGTGTATGGTAACAATCTGCTGACCTGGACCAACTACCGAGGATACGACCCGGAATTCTCCACTGGATCGGCCCTGGAACTGGGACGCGATAACAACCGTTACCTGCGCAAACGGGAATATGGAGTAGGATTTAATATGAACTTCTAAACAGTATAAAAATATGAAGACGCATAAGATACTTTTTCTGCTGTTCCTTACCACCGGGCTACTGGCATCCTGCAATGATTTTCTGGATGAACAGCCCTACAGCGAGATACCTAAAGATGAAATGTGGCAGAATGCCAAAGACGCACAGGCGGGTGTGGCGGAGATATACGAACTCTTCCGCAACATGCTGCGGAAAAATTACTGGTACTGGGGTGAGTTCCGTTCGGATAACTTCTCCAAAGGGGCACTCAGTATGTCGGACCAGGAGATTGTAATGGCTAACTCCATGAGCTCCAATCACCGGGCCAGTCTGTGGACCAATACCTATAAAGTGATCAACCAGGCCAATCTGGCCATCAAATACCTGCCCGGTGTGGATATGGCTTCTTCTACAGAGAAGAACGACCTGCTGAGACAGGCACTCACCATGCGGGCACTGGCCTACTTCTATGTAGTACGTGTATGGGACGATGTACCGGTATATACCGAACCGGTGGAGAATGCTTCGACCACAGCATACAAAGGACGTACCCCCGCCACAGAGGTGCTGAACGAAGTGATACTAAGCGATCTGAAACGGGCAGAGACACTCATATTAAAAAGTAATAAAGAGCGGAAACGGATCTCTTTGTATGGAGTATGGGCAGTAATGGCTGATGTATACATGTGGCTGCATGAATATTCCCCGGCCGACCAGACCATAGAGAAAATGGGAGAAGATCCCTCCTTTATGGCACTGGAAACAACGATGGAGGGTTGGCAACGGATGCTGACTACGGAACTGAACAATAAAGCCTCGGACGGCAACTATCAGACCGATGATTACAGTACCAAAGAGCTGATCTTTGTCATCCATTACGAGATGTCAGAGGTAGGAACCAACGGATATAGCTATATGTATCAGTGGTTCACCGGATCGGGTAACCGGGCCGGAGTACTGTCGGAAGCTTTCCTGAATAAGCTGGACCGGAATAATGACCAGCGGGCACCGATCCTCGCCATGGAATACCAGAGAGCTACGGAGCTCAACAAATTTATCGGTGGAGTGATCAGTACTACCTTGAACCGTACCTGTGAGATCGCCTATCCGGTCTACCGGTATGCGGATATGATACTGCTACGTGCCGAAGCACTGGCCCACCATGGTAAATGGGACGAAGCCCTTGACCTGGTACGTACGGTACGTACACGGGCAGGTGTAGGAGAAAGCACACGCAATGTAGGAAGTTTTTCCAGTACGGAAGAGCTGATAGACTATATCCTGGACGAACGTCAGGTAGAACTGGTAGGCGAAGGGCGCCTGTGGTTCGACCTGGTACGCACCAATACCTGGCGAAAGGTGATGGAACCCATCAACGGCATGGACGACGAGCGCAAAGTACTCTTCCAGATCCATTATTCGCATCTATTTGAGAATAGGAATATTGAACAGAATCCGGGCTATTGATGCCGGAGGATCTATAAACTAAAAAACAGACAGATCATGAAACGTATGATACATATTTTACACAAAAGGAGTAACCGACTCCTTGCTATAGTGATGATATTACTTACCTGCTTTTCGTGCGATCTTGCTTTACAGAAAGATCACGATTACCATCCGGAGACACTCGATCCGCATGTCGATATGACAGCGTGGGAATATCTGAACACCCGGACGGATATTTTTTCAAGCCTGATAGAAGCCCTGGAGTTTACGGGTCTTGACGGGTATTACAAACAGAACGATCATCTATATACCTTCCTGGCACCGACCAATACGGCTATGAAAACCTATATGAATAACGCAGCGCCGGGGGTAACAGAACTGGAAGAGCTGAATGAAGCCCAGCAGGCCGATCTGGTAAAGACCCTGAAATACCACATCGTAGACGGAGAGTACAGCTCTTACGGACAGCTACCGGTGGAACCGATCTTTGTGATCACCCTGCTCAGCGGTAAGGAGGGCGGACTGATGACCATGCTGGTACGCAAAAATCCCTGGCAGGCCGATGCGGATAAGATCATTATCAACGATACAGGAAGCAACGGCAATTCGCCAATGCGTTCGGCCGTCTCAAGCAACATTATACCCACTAACGGAGTGGTGCATGTCTTTAATAACTATTGTTACTACCTACCTTAAAAACTATCGTATTATGAAATTCAGAAATATATTCCTGGAATCACTCTTCCTGCTGTGGGCAGGGGGGTGCGGCGACGACAAAGAGAAACTGGATATTGCAGGAACCACACCGCCCGAGATAAAATTTGTGTATGAGGAGATGACGGCAGACCTCAATAAAACAGACAATCTGCCGGTGATCGGGGTAGTCTCTTCCGGACTCGGGCTGAGTTCGGTAAAGATGTATATCGTACAGGAAGGAAAAGAGATACTTTACAAAGAAGTGGACGATTTTTTTAACGACAGATCCTACTCCTTTTCGGAGAAGTTGGATTTCGGACCCACTTACGAATCTTTTCTGGTAGAGGCTTACGATCGGGCAGACCGGGTAACCCGCAGCAGCCTGCCCTTTGAACTGATCCCCGTCAAAGATGCACCGGTGATCGTATTCGATCCGGAAAAAATATCTTACGATGAGATGTATCCGACCCCCATACCGAATACCACATTCCTGGTGACCTCTACCGCAGGGCTCAAAATCATCGAAATGACCCTGATCACCACCGAAGGAATGAAACCGTATGGTCAGACCATAGAATTCAGCAATTCACCGTCGGAATACACTTTCAACGAGAAAATCGACTACAACGATACCAGCCGGGGATTCCGGGTGAAAGTGACGGATGTATACGGACAGATCCGCTACGGGAACCTGGAAGTAGAATACAGATCGGTACCAGGTCCGGAAATGTCAATAGAGACAGAATTGATCTCCTCGGACAATGGGCAGGGAATCTCTCTGCCGATACAGATAAGATCGGTAGCAGGAGTGAAAAAACTGGAGATATTCCGTATAGAAAAGGGAGTTGAGATCCTTACTTACAACATGGACTATAACGGGGAAAATGAACTTGATATCCGTCCGCAATTCAATGTAACGGAACTTACAACCGCTGTAAGAGTAGTAGTAACCGACCGGACAGAGAAAACACGTACCGACGAAAAACGGATCCCGGCTATTATCAGACTGGACTTTGTACTCAATTACCAGGTGGGCAGCCAACGCTATGCAGCGGGTATTGACGAATTCCCGGGTGTCTATCCGCTCTTCTCCTTCAGGGATATGACCGGTTATTCGGTGGACGATGCGCTGGGTATCAGGGAAAGTAGTATCGATATAAAGTTCTATATGTTCGGCGGTAGTACAGTACCCCGGGTATATGCAATGGATGGCGGAGCATCGGGCACCAAGAATGATGAATTTATCGGCAAGAACGGAAAAGCCTCCGACTTTACAATAATGAATGCCACCCGACTACTGCTACTTCCGTCAGGATACGACTTTGACAACGCCACTGCAGAGGATATCCGGCAGATCATCGGCAGCCAGATCACACAAAATGTGATCAACCCGGTAGCAATAGGCGATGTGATCGCCTTCCGCACGGCAGATACATCCAGTGCAGGCGGTGGACGTATCGGTATTATGAAGATCTCAAAGATAGTAAATACGAATCCGTCTGTAGTGATACAGGGTGAGTTTACCATTTCGGTAAAAATACCCCAATAATTAAATGGGTGCCGGTTATCCGGCGCCTGTTAAAACCAGAAAAACAATGAATAGAATATTCACAACCATAGCTCTCATACTGGGATGCCTGTGTCTGCCGGCAACCGGCAGACAACGGGAAACGATCAATGATAACTGGTACTTTTTTCAGGGTGACGCACCCGGTGCGGAACAGGTAAACTGGCAGAAGATCAATCTCCCCCATTGCTGGAATGCGACGGATTCTTACCAGACGCAGGATTACTACCGCGGTTCGGGGTGGTACCGGAAGGTGATCACCCTTCCGGAACGCTACCGGGGCCAACAGATCTACCTGCGGTTCGACGGAGCTTCCCTGCGGGCTGATGTCTATATCAACGGAAAGTACATCGGTAACCACAAAGGAGGATATACAGCCTTCTCCTTCGATGTGACGGAGTATCTGCATACCGACCGGCCCAATGTACTGGCCGTAAGGGTGGATAACTCCGAACAGGACATTCCACCGTTGTCTGCCGATTTTACCTTCTTCGGAGGGATTTACCGGGATGTGTGGCTGATGGGCGTAGAAGAAGTACACTTTGATATGGATAACATGGCCTCCCCGGGTATCTTTATTGAGACCCTGCAGGTATCCGGAGAAGCCGCTACCGTACGGGTACACGGAGCAGTCACTAACCGCAGCACCAGAGAGCGTCAGGTAGTGTTCACCCGGGAGATCCGGGACACAGAAAAAACATAGTGCTCCGGGAAAGCAACCGGCTCACACTGAAACGAGGAGAAAAAACTCCTTTCGACACACAGACCGGGAAAATCAAAGATCCCCGTCTCTGGTCTCCGAAAGATCCCTATATATATACTCTTACCTGCCGCCTGAGCGATGCCCGTAGTGGGGGACTGCTGGATGAACTGGTACAACCCTTGGGATTCCGCTGGTTCGGATTTGACCCGCAAACCGGATTTTCTCTAAACGGAAAACCCTGCAAGCTGAACGGTGTATGCCGGCACCAGGACCAGCAATACCTGGGAAGTGCTCTGACCGATAATCAGCACCGGCGGGATATGCGGCTGATCCGGGAGCTGGGAACCAATTTCATGCGCATCTCTCACTATCCGCAGGATGATGCCATTCTGGAACAGTGCGATCGCCTGGGGATCATTGCCTGGGAGGAGATCCCGGTAGTCAACTATATTGCACCGAACAAGGAGTTTGCCCGGAATAGCGAAACCCAACTCCGGGAGATGATCCGCCAGCATTACAATCACCCCTCGGTACTCATGTGTGGCTATATGAACGAGATCATGCTGGGTACCCTGAAAAAAGAGAAAGAACCGGGTTATGAACAACTGAAAGAGGAGACAGCCCGACTGGCCCGGAGGTTGAAAGAAATTGTACACGAAGAGGATCCCTACCGGTTAAGTGTGACCGCACAACATGAAAATATACCGGCTTATGACGATCCGGGACTCTCGGCCATTTCGGACGTACTGGGGTGGAATCTCTACCAGGGATGGTATGGCAGTCGGGTGACCGACTTCGGACAATTCATGGATGAGCAACACCTGTTACATCCGGAGCGTTCCCACATTATCAGTGAATATGGAGCCGGATCAGATATCCGTATCCACAGCCTGCAACCGGAGTGTTTTGACTTTAGCATCGAATACCAGCAATACTATACGGAGGAGATACTGCGCCAGATCAACGAACGCCCTTACATTGCCGGAGCATCCATGTGGAACTTTATCGATTTCGGCTCTGCCGTACGGGAAGAGAGTATGCCGCACATCAACAACAAAGGAATTGTGTACGCAGACCGTAGCCCTAAAGATCTTTACTACTATTACCAGGCTATGTGGGATTCACAACCGGTACTACATATCGCTTCGTGCGACTGGCAGCACCGGACAGGGATCCGGCCCCTGAACCGGGAGGATAGGGCAGAACAACCGGTAAAGATATATTCTAACCTTCCGGAAGCAGAACTGTGGCTCAACGGTGTTTCTCTGGGAAGCAAACCCATGGTAAATTGTCATGCGGTATGGCAGGTTCCCCTCCGGGAGGGAGATAATACCCTGATAGCGCGTGGAGTGACTGCGGAAGGAGAAAAAGCAGAGGATGTACTGCGTGTAGCGATGCACTGGCAACCTTCGGACCTGACTGTACCCTTTGCCGGCCTGGACCTGGGAATCAACGTAGGTAGTACAGCTTATTTTACCGATGCACATTCCGGATTTACCTGGGTACCCGACAAACCATACGAGGCAGGCAGCTGGGGCTATACAGGCGGAGAGATATACCGCAGCAATCCTTCGCGACTGGGTATACAGGCAGAGGTAGCGGGCACGGAGAACCAACCGCTGTTCCAGATACTACGCAGCGGGATCGGAGAATACCGGTTTGATGTACCACAGGGTCGTTACGAACTGGAACTGCTCTTTGCCGATCCCCGGGAAAAAACCACCCTACTCTATGATCTGGGAGGTACGGTAAACAGGCAGATAAATAAGGAGAGACTACTCAGTGTGACACTCAACGGAGAGTCTGTACTGGATGAACTGGATCTGCCGGGAGAATATGGGGCTCTTTTCGCTGTTACCAGACGTTATATCGTAAAAACTGAAGGTGACAAAAGGATCTGCGTAGGATTCCAACCGATCCAGGGAGAGACTATATTGAACGGTATCCGTATACGGGCCTTACACTGAAAAAAGCTACAGAACGAATAACCTCTTAATCACTGCTCATAAGACCAGAGATTAATTAATCCGAACCATATGAAACAACTTCTTATATTACTGCTACTTTTAACCGGGTATCTGAGCCCACTACATGCCCAAAACGGGAAAAAGGTTTATGCCGATTATCACGGCACCCGGTACACCCGCCCCCACGATGGTAAACTGGGCCGGTGGAGTTACTATGCAAATACCGAAAAGTCGACTACCGGACGCCAAAGCCTTTGCTACAATGCGGACCTGATCGGGGCGGACGGCAGACACGATATCACCGCCGTAACTTATCCGGCAGTAGGTCTTTACTCGGCACTCGATCCGGATTATATCGAGTATCAGATCTTATCGGCCAAAGCGGCAGGTATTAACGGCTTTTTTATCGAATGGGGATTCCCCGAACACGAATCCGATCTGCTCCTGAAGGCTATGCAACAGGTAGCCCGGAAGTATGATTTTGAGATCGGCGTAAACTGGTGCGACGGTTGGCTCTACTACGACTGGATCACCAAACAGGTCCCCTCTATCCGTACCCGTGCCTATAAAACCCAGCATTTCGCCCGTTCGATGCAGTACCTGATCGACGAGGTTTTCAGTGGTCCCACTGCCCCGCTGGTAAAAGGAAAACCCGTTCTTTGCATCTTCGGAGCAGGTATTCAACCCGAGGAGTATGAAGCGACCATTCCTCACTATCCCTTCCGGATCCCGAAAGGAGGCAGTTTTCCCAATATCTTCCGACGCATTGTGGAATGGGGAAAATTGGTAGAGGATCGTTATGTACCGGCTCCACCGGGAAAAGAATCAAAAGATTGGAGTGCCTTAGGAATGGTACCCTCTCCCTGGATACCGGCCCGGATACGCCCGATGGACGACAAGTATCCTCTCTGAGATAAATACGGTACGCTGGAAGACGCGGTAACTTTCCTCTCCTCTTTCGGGGAGATCTAGGAAAATACCCGCTATCCGGTAAAGACAGGTTTTGTAACCCCCGGAATGGATAACCGGGGATGTGCCGGTTGGGGATGGTCACACTTCTATTATATTCCCCGGGAAGGGGGAAAACCTATGAAGAGTTATGAAAAGTAAATATGCAGTATCAGGAGCAGCTGGATATGATCTTTATTGCTTCCTGGTCGGACTATACCGAAGGGCATGAAATAGAATCCACCCCGGAGAATGGCAACCGGGAACTACGGACCACGCTGCGCTATGCAGCCCAATTCAGGGAGATGCCGTACGATACAACCGGGATCGCACTACCTCCCCGCCTGCTGAACCTGCGCAAACGAACAGACTTCCTGGAAGCCTGCGGATATCGGACCCGCACCCTGCGCAAAGAACTGGATCGTACCGCAAAGGCGATCAGTAACGGGATTTATCAGGAAGCGGCGGATTTGCTGCAACAGCAGGAGAAGGAGATCGCAGCAGTGGAGAGCCGCATACGGACCATACGCTATGAAGATCCTTCCCTCTACCGGATAGAAGGGACAGATAGCCCACAGAGGGGTATTCTGGCAGAGGAGCAACGAATCTTTATCCACCTGGACCCATCCTTGCGCAAAGTATTGAAAAAAGAACCGTATGATGGATACATTACATTTGAATACCTGGATAAAGGAAAAGATGGATTCCGTATTTACAGCCATACACGCCGTGAACCGGCATCCTTGTTTGCTGTGGTGGCAGACATCCGCCACGACAATACAGGGGAGTGGAAAAAAGCACGGGTAAAACTTTACCGGGAGAATATAACCTTTATCAGGGAACGTGACCTGTGGTTTACCAGAAAAGGAGAGATCCGGAATGTGCAACTATCGTTCGAAACTTACAAGCTGGAATAAACGAAGAGCTCCCAATCCCTGCCGTATTTCCCATTCACCGGATCCGGGAATAGAAAGAAGTCTCAGGAATAAATAAAAGCCCAGATTCCCTGTAGGAATTTAACAAAAATATACGCCGTGTTCGGGAACAGTAAATTTCCGTAAAAGAAATCAAAAGAGGCCTAAAGGAGCGAACATATTTTTGGGAATTATCCGGAAAAGAGTTACATTTGTTATGTGATTTTTTTCATAGTATTAGATTTAAGGTTAACAAAAAAAGATTGGAGTCAGTGATGACTCCTTTTTTTGCTCTACATTATCAGTTCATACACTCCACCCGATACCAGCCGGATCACACCGTTCATTTCCAGGTTAAAAAGGAATGCGTGCAGACGATGCACCGGTATATTCAACGAGACCGGTAAGGTATCGATCCCGGTTTTACCTTCAGCCTATAAGAAGTCTGTAATAAGCTTCTCTTCCGGAGAAAGATCAGGGAACAGCCGTTGTTGGACCGGACTCTCAGATACCTGCTTTACAGCTATATCCCACCCCATCGCCTCTACAAAGTCTTTGGCAGAAAGAATAGCCGAGCCACTGTTTTCCCGGATAATTCGATTGCACCCGGCTGAGAAGGGATCGGTAATACGTCCGGGAAAGGCAAAACAATCCCTATGATACCCCTGCGCAAGATCGGCCGTTATCAGGGAACCTCCTTTGGCCGCCGACTCTACTACGATGATAGCGTCACTCATACCGGCAATGATCCGGTTCCGGCTTACAAAATTCCTTTTGGCGGGAAAGGTGTGGGTAATATACTCCGTCAATAATCCCCCCCCCTGCCTGACCATCTCTACGGCAGAAGAGCGATGGACTGCCGGATAGATCTGGTCTAAACCATGCGCCAATACTCCTACCGTAGGATATCCGTTACAAAGAGCCTGACGATGTGCTTCAATATCCACTCCGTATGCCAAACCACTCACCACTAACAGATCCGGAATATACTCTTTCAGCTCTTCCAGAAAACGGCGGCATATCTATTTCCCATAGTGAGTGATTTTCCGGGTTCCTACCATACTGATTACTTTGGATACGTTCAGATCGGCATTTCCTTTATAAAAAAGCACAACCGAAGCATCTTCGCACTCCTTTAACCGGGAAGGATAGTGTTCACTGCCATAAGACAGAATGGTTATATTATTTTTCTCTGCTATATGTATCTCTTCGGCAGCCCTGCTGATTACTTCAGGGTTATCCAATGCTTCTATTAAACGAGGAGTAACCTCCTCAGAGAGATCCGCTAATTCCCGGCGACGAAGAAAAACAGATTCTGCATCTCCTACGAGATCCAGTAGTTTTTTAGCAATAACAGGTTTAATTCCGGGGGTAATACTTAAGGCTATACTGTAGAGATTCAGATTTTCATTCATAAAATTTACGTTTTTTCTATATAAGGAGTAAATGCCCGATCAAATTCTTCGCTTTCACAGAGACGGCCACCCACAGTACACACTGTTTCGACCGCAGCCCGGACAGACAACCGGTTGTCCGAAGCCCGGTAGATATCCTGATAAAAGATATATTTTAGTCTTTCTTTCCTGATCCGGAGACGGGAGATAAACTCATCCTCGCTCACCAAAGAGGTTTTAAAAGCCAGGTTGACCCTGGCTACAAACGGGTCAACCCCACGTTTATGGAGGTCTGCAAAACTGATCCCGGCAGCCAGCAGAAATTCATGACGGGTATGTTCGAGGTAATGCAGATAATTCGCATTATTAACCACCCCCTGCAGGTCACACTCATAATCCCGCACTTTCATGCGTAATTCATATACATATTTTTCCATACGGTCCATTGATCATTGTTTGCGGATGGATTCCGGAGAGACCAGCTTATAGAGTTTATCACTGGGCCGGACTTTTTCCGGAACTTTAAAAGATACATAATCTCCCTTTTTCACCATATCCACCGGCTTCAGATGAACGCGGGCTTCCTCTAAGATCAGAAATACAGCCCCGGTAGTAGGCCCGGTAATCAACAACTTCTCTCCGACTTTCATCTCAGCAGCTTCTACCAGAAACTCCGCCACTCCGATGTTACTGAAATATTTTATTCCTTTTCCGACATATACTTTCCGCTCGGTAGCCTCCGAACCATAGTTCTTACTCCACTCTCCCAGGCGCTGCCCCAGATAATATCCATTCCAGAATCCCCGGTTAAAGACCCGTTTCAGACGTTCATCCCATACAGCTCTACGTTCTTCTGTAAATTCTCCTGCCACACAGGCCTGAACAGCCTCTTTGTAACATTCTACCACAGTTCTCACATATTCCGGTCCACGGGCACGTCCTTCAATCTTGAACACCCGGACGCCGGCGTCGATCATCTCATCCATAAAGTGAATGGTCTTCAAATCTTTGGGAGACATGATATATTTATTATCTATCTCAAACTCCATCTCACTCTCCTGATCTTTCACCGTATAGGCCCGGCGGCAGACCTGCATACAGGCGCCCCGGTTGGCAGAGTTGGCCATTTCATGCAGGGAGAGATAACATTTACCCGAAACGGCTATACAGAGAGCTCCGTGGCAGAACATTTCAATCCGCACCAGCTGACCGGCAGGACCACAGATCTGTTCCCGTACGATCGCATCATAGATCTCTTTTACCTGTTTGAGATCCAGTTCGCGGGCCAGTACCACCACATCGGCAAAACGCGCATAGAACCTGAGTGCCTCTATATTAGATATATTTAACTGAGTAGAGAGATGCACCTCCTGTCCGATACTACAGGCATAACTCATTACCGCCACATCTGATGCAATAATAGCTGATATACCAGCTTCTTTGGCGGCATCCACGATAGTACGCATTAACCCCAGATCCTCATCATAGATAATGGTATTGACCGTCAGATAACTTTTAATACCATGCTCCCGGCAGATAGCAGCTATCTCTTTCAGGTCATGTATAGTAAAACTATTCGAAGAACGGGCCCTCATATTGAGGTTCTCAATCCCGAAATAGATGGAATCGGCCCTCCCCTGTATGGCGGCAGCCAGCGACTCCCGGGAGCCCACCGGAGCCATAATCTCAAACTCTTCTATCTGATGGTTCATGGATTTACTTCTCACAACATATTCAATAT
>JAJPZL010000002.1:8695-14500 GCA_021204375.1 Bacteroides sp. | reverse complement strand
CCACGCGTACAATTGGGTATATACGGTGCTGCCAGCAAGGTAGCCCTTATCCTGGCTATGTTCACCCAGGCTTTCCGGTATGCGTATGAACCTTTTGTTTTTGGTAAAAGCAATGAAACAGATAATCGCCAGACATATGCTGATGCAATGAAGTACTTTATTATCTTCTCGCTGCTGGCCTTTTTAGTGGTCATCTGTTACCTGGATATTTTACGTTATCTGATCAGTCCGGATTACTGGGAGGGATTGAAAGTGGTTCCTATTGTAATGGGAGCCGAAATATTTATCGGGATCTATTTCAATCTCTCCTTCTGGTACAAACTGATTGATGAGACAAAGTGGGGAGCTTACTTCTCTCTGGCAGGCTGTATAATTATTATTTTATTAAACATCCTATTTGTCTCTCGTTACGGATATGTGGCGTCCGCCTGTGCCGGACTGATCGGTTATTTCATTATTACTCTGTTATCATATATAGTAGGACAAAAGAAATACCCGATCCAATATGACTTTAAGACCATCGATCTTTATTTTCTGCTGACCATACTCCTTTATACGGCTATCCTGTTAGTACCGATAGAAAATATATGGTTAAGACTTCTATACCGATCCCTAATATTATTCCTCTATCTTTTTTATATGATCAGGCACGATTTCCCCCTCTCAAGTATTCCCTATATGAACCGGTTCCTAAAAAAGAATAAACCATGAAACCCCGCTTTATCAATATCAAGGGCTTCCTGAATGCTTACCTGGATCTTAATAAGGATAAAGATAATGAGCTCCAGACCATAGAGTCCACCCGCAAAGGAGTAGAATTTCAGGGAGCCAGCCTCTGGATCCTTATACTTGCCATATTTATGGCATCACTGGGACTGAATGTAAACTCTACGGCTGTAATTATCGGGGCCATGCTTATTTCCCCATTGATGGGACCTATTATGGGGATAGGTCTTTCTGTAGGGATCAATGATTTTGACCTGCTCAAACGTTCTTTAAAAAGTTTCGGGATCACTACGCTTTTTAGTATTACCACCTCTACCATCTATTTTCTCTTTACTTCTCTTACGGAGGCTCAATCAGAACTTCTGGCCCGTACCTCACCTACTATTTATGATGTATTCATCGCTCTTTTAGGAGGTCTTGCCGGGATCATAGCGCTCTCTACCAAAGAAAAAGGAAATGTAATACCGGGAGTAGCCATAGCAACTGCTCTTATGCCACCACTCTGCACCGCAGGATATGGCATTGCTACCGGAAATTTCTACTTTTTCATGGGAGCATTTTATCTCTATTTCATTAACTCTGTCTTTATTAGTGTAGCTACTTATATCGGAGTAAGGGTGATGAAATTTGAGAAAAAAGAGTTACTGGATAAAGAGAGAGAGAAAAGAGTAAAGAATTATATCATTGGCATTGTCATCCTCACCCTTTGCCCGGCTCTTTATCTGACTGTTGGAATTATACGGGATACAATTTATGAAACCTCAGCCAATCAGTTCATCAACCGCGAATTAAGTTTTGATAATACACAAGTGCTTACACGCAAAATAAACTTTGACAAAAAAGAGATACGGGTAGTACTGATCGGAGAAGAGATACCCGATATATCCATAGAACTGGCCAGGGAAAAACTTAAAGATTATAAATCATTGGCCAGCAGCAACCTGATCGTTTTACAGGGAGCAAGCAATGATCATATTGATCTCTTAGAGATCCGGAACCTGTTAATGAAAGATTTCTATAAGAACAATGAAGAACACCTTCTGGAACAACAGCACAGAATCACTCTTCTTTAAAAAGAACTGGAACAATACAGAGGAGTCACAGAGCTGAGCAGTTCCATTGCTCCTGAATTAAAAGTACTTTACCCTGAAGCCCAATCACTCTCTATAGCATTTACCACCGAAGTAAATCTAGATTCTCTGCGTGTGGATACCCTGACCCTGGCAATTATGGAATTTAATCGGCTACCTGACCAGGACGAACAAACCAGGATCTCCCAATGGCTCACTGCAAGAACAGGAGCTCGGAATTTACGATTAATGATCAACAAAAAAAATGAATGTAAAACCTATTATTTACCTGCTGCTTTTCCTTCTCCCGCTACCCGCCCGAAGCGATGAAGGAATGTGGATGATCAACAACCTGGATAAAAAGACTCAACTGGCCATAAAAGAAGTGGGTCTTCAACTCTCTGCCAACCAGATATACCATACCAAAAAAAGTTCTCTCAAAGATGCAATTGTAAACTTCGAGGGATTCTGTAGCGGAGTGGTAGCATCAGAAGAGGGATTGGTATTTACCAATCATCATTGTAGCTTCAGCGCTATCCAGCAACACAGTACTCCTGAACACAACTATATACGGGATGGCTTTGTAGCCGGTACCCGGCAGGAAGAACTTCCTAATCCTGATCTCTATGTGCACTTCCTGGTAAGCAGTGAAGATGTAACCCATAAGATAAACAGAGCACTTCACGCAGGAATGGAAGAATCCGAAAGAGCTTCTGTGATAGATTCCGTCCGTTTTGTACTTCAAGAAGAGATGATGGACAAGGATACCACTCTGGTAGCTATTGTAGACAGTTATTACGGAGGGAACGCCTATTACCTGAATATCTACCGGGATTACAACGATGTAAGATTAGTATATGCTCCTCCCTCCTCCGTAGGTAAATTCGGTTAGGATACCGATAACTGGGAATGACCCCGGCATACCGGGGACTTTGCCGTATTCCGTATCTACTCTACTCCCGGTAATGAGCCGGCAGACTACTCTCCGGACAATGTTCCCTACCATCCTCCCTATGTAGCTCCTCTCTCCATAGCAGGATACCAGGAAGGAAATTTCAGCATAACCATCGGCTATCCGGGAGAGACTGAACAATACCTCTCTTCCTACGCTATCGAAGAGCGAATGAATACCCTGAATGAGGCCCTGATCAATATCCGTGGGGTAAAACAGGCTATCTGGAAAAGAGAGATGGATAAAAGCAGTGAGATCCATATAAAATATGCTTCTAAATATAACGAAAGCTCCAACTACTGGAAAAACAGCATCGGGATGAACCGTTCTATTCGGAAACTTCATGTGTTGGAGAGAAAACAGGAGACTGAGGCGCATCTCCGTAACTGGATACGTCAGCAACCGGCCAACAAGAACGAATACCTGCGGCTTTTCACCGAACTGGAGTTGGCTTACCGAAACCGGGAAGCCGGCAAACGGGCTATTGCTTATTTTATGGAGTCTTTCCTGAACTCCTCCGAACTGGTACAGCTATCACTGGAAATATTAAACTTTGACTTCGAAGACGAACCACGCTTAGTAGAGATGCGACTGAAACAGACCCTGGAAAAGCATGATAACCTGGACCTGGATATTGATAAAGAGGTATTTATTACCATGCTGGAAGAGTATCCCAAACATGCGGAAGAAGACTTTTATCCTTCTATCTATACCACTATTGGGAAAGAGTATGATAACAACTACCGTGCCTATACGGAAGAGCTCTTCTCCTCCACTAAAATAACTACTCCGGAAGGGCTCAGGCTGATATTGGAAAATGATACTACCTTCCAGCTTTTCGAAGATCCGGGTATTTCACTGGTACTTGATCTTCTGGTCGCTTTTTACGACCTGAACCAATCCATTAAAGAACCTTCCGAAAAATAGAGCATTACGAACGCCTTTACAACAAAGCGATCCGAGAGATGTACAGTGACAGGAACCACTATTCCGATGTAAACTTTAGTATGCGTCTCAGCCTGGGCCGGGTATCGGGCTACTCTCCTGCTGACGGGATCGATTACAACTATTTTACTACCACAGCGGGTATTTTCGAGAAGGTACTCAGGCATCAGGGAGATCCCGACTTTTATGTACAGCCGGAACTATTATCCCTGCTTGAAAAGGCAGACTTCGCTCCTTATCAGGATCAGGAAGGAGAGTTAAGGGTATGCTTTATTACCAATAACGATATTACCGGTGGTAACTCCGGTAGCCCTGTATTCAACAGCAAAGGTGAACTTACCGGATTGGCTTTTAACGGGAACTGGGAAGCCATGAGCTCAGATTTTACTTATGAACCGACCCTTCAGCGTTGTATTGCGGTGGGTGTACGTTATATGTTATTTATTATGGAGCAATATGGAAAAGCAGATCCTATTCTCCAGGAATTAAAGATAAACCGATAAGCCCTCGTATAAATACTATGAATACTAAATTACCCGTACATTTTATCCCTTTACAGGGACACACAGAAGCCATTTACCGCCAGTTACATGCAAATATTTTGGTGGGATTGAATGCTACTATACACCTTTCATACACCTTCAGGATGGTATGATAAGAAACAAGGATCGGAGAGATTCAGATCCTGAGTTAAATAAATCACTACCTCTTATTCCTCAGATCATAGCTTCGGAACTGAAAGAAGCCGCTACATTGGTAAAGCCACTCAAAGAGAAAGGATATACACAAATTGATATTAATATAGGGTGCCCCTTTCCGTTGATCGCCCGGAAAAAGAAAGGATCAGGCATTCTGCCTTTTCCGGAAAAGGTAAAAGAGGTACTACAAATAGTAACGGAGGAACCGGATATCAGTTTCTCGGTGAAGATGAGACTGGGACAGGAGAGTGCCGATGAATCCATTCGCCTGCTCTCTTTGTTAAACGAATTACCGTTACGCCAGATCACTTTACATCCGCGACTGGGCATTCAGCAATACAAAGGAGAAACGGATATGGAAAATTTCAGCAGATTTTATGAAAGATGTACTATTCCATTAATTTACAACGGAGATCTCCATACGTTAGAAGATATAGTAGCTGTAACATCCTGTTTCCCCGGAATTTCGGGTATAATGACAGGAAGAGGACTGTTAGCCAATCCGGCACTGGCACTGGAATATCAGTAAGGCCGCGTGCTGTCAGGTTCTGAATTGATCAGTAAACTCTCAGAGATGCACCGCGAATTATTCGATTGGTATAATGCCTCTTTATGTGGAGAATCCCAGATCCTTCTGAAAGTAAAAAGTTTCTGGGACTATCTGTTACCGGAGGTAGAGAAACGCCTCCGCAAAAAAATAATCAAAAGTAATAATATCCTTACCTATCTGGCTACAACCCAGATGCTCTTTGAAGAACTTTCGGCTCAGGGATAGATCTGCTTAAAGACACTGTTCTCCTCCTGTACGGCATTCACTGCTTCGGGCAGGTCGGTATCTATCAGATCAAAACCATACCAACCGGCATAAGCATCGGTCAGGAACCATTTTCCGTCCAGAAGGTTAAATACCAACCGCAGGTCGAGTTCCGACTCTTCGTAACCGGCTTCAAACTCTTTACGGTTTGCCTCATTAACCACATAATGAGAGACATACACTCCGCCGTGCTCATCCAGGAGACGCTCTTCTTTGATCACATCCCGATCCAGTAAAGGCCATTTATCCCGGGTAAAAGGAAAGCTTCTCTCCTCTTCTCCATCTTCCGTGACCAGGATAATAGGAGTAGTAAGGGGGAATTTAATGCGGGAGTATTGAAAGGCAGCACTTCCCGTAAACTTTTCCAGGAACTCTTCAAAATTTTCCTGTTCAGTTCCAGTAGCAAGAGGATAAACTTCTCCGGAAAGAGACTTTACCTGCACAGGAAAATTCAAAGCCAGCCCTGCTACTAACAGACCCAGAGTAAAAAAATAGTTCCTTTTCATCAACTTCTTCTTTTTGATATAGATTTAGTAACCAAATATACCCTTCCATTTAATAACCTACTCTTTGCCTACGCTGGATAGAAAAAATTTCAAT
>JAJPZL010000002.1:0-8685 GCA_021204375.1 Bacteroides sp. | reverse complement strand
GTTAACAGACCATAAACGAACTCTCTGCTTATTTTGTTCCCGTCAGTAAGCCCTGCTTTATCCAGCTTCGTTTCCCGGTAAAATTTACTCTTCTTTTCTCGTTACGAAAACCTTGCTCTTTCTTTCCGAAGGTTAATGTTCTGCAAATGTAGTAACTTACCACTAAAATATTTATCTTTGTCTCTCTAAATAACAAACATATATGAAAATAGCATTGATAGGATATGGCAAAATGGGTAAGGAGATCGAAAAAGTAGCCCTGAGCCGCGGACACGAAATTGTATGCATCATTGATATAAATAACCAGGAAGATTTTAACTCCCATGCATTCAGGTCGGCTGACGTAGCCATTGAATTTACTAATCCGAAAGTGGCCTATTCCAACTACCTGAAAGCTTTCGAAGCGGGTGTGAAAGTGGTATCCGGAAGTACCGGATGGATGGCCGAACACGGAGAAGAGATCAAAGACCTTTGCTTAAACTGGGGAAAAACCCTTTTCTGGTCTTCAAATTTTAGCCTGGGAGTATGCATTTTCTTTGCACTCAATAAATATCTGGCTAAAATTATGAACCGTTTCGAAGCATACGACATTTGCATGTCGGAAACGCACCATATCCACAAATTAGATGCACCCAGCGGTACAGCCATTACCCTGGCCGAAGGAGTACTGGAGAACCTGGATAGAAAAGAAGAGTGGGTGAAAGGAGAAGCCCAGACAGCCTCTCAGCTGGGTATTGAGTCCATCCGCGAGGGGGAAGTATTCGGATTACACTCCGTACGTTACGACTCTCAGGCCGACAGCATTACCATTATCCACGATGCCAAGAACCGGGGAGGCTTTGCCTTAGGAACCGTGCTGGCAGCCGAATATACCCATGAACACGAAGGATTCCTCCAGATGAGTGATCTGTTCGATTTTTTAAAATAATAAACTTTTCCGAAGTTGAAAACGATCCAAGCAATCCGAAAACAGTGGATTAAATTTGCCATTGTTACCATTTTATACCTGGCTTTCCTGATATGGGTTAAAAGCTGGCTAGGCCTTTTAGTACTCCCCTTTATCTTTGACGCCTACATTACCAAAAAAATACCCTGGTACTTCTGGAAGAATTCAAAAAATGAACTGGTCAGGGGTGTGATGAGTTGGGTAGATGCAATTGTATTTGCACTGGTGGCTGTCTATTTCGTGAATATCTACTTTTTCCAGAACTATCAGATCCCCTCTTCCTCGCTGGAAAAAACCTTACTGGTGGGAGATTTTCTTTTTGTCAGTAAAATGAGTTACGGCCCCAGAGTACCCAATACTCCTTTATCCATGCCACTGGCACAACACACGCTCCCCGGAACCAACCTGAAATCATATATTGAATATCCTCAATGGCCCTATAAAAGGGTAAAAGGATTCGGCAACGTTAAACGGGGGGATATTGTGGTGTTCAACTTTCCGGCCGGCGACACGGTAGCTACTAATTTCCAGCAGACAGATTTCTATACCCTGGCCTACCAGGAAGGAAAAAGAAAATATCCCAACCGGGTAGATATGGATAGCCTGACCCGGGAAGAACAAAGGGTCGTTTACAACCTCTACTACAATGCCGGAAGAGAAATGATCCTGTCCAATCCGCAATTTTACGGCAAAGTAGTGGTACGCCCGGTAGACCGCCGGGAAAACTATGTAAAACGTTGCGTAGCCGTTCCGGGCGATCTCCTTGAAATTAAGAACGGACAGATCTATATCAATGGAGTAGCGGAAGAGAACCCGCCAGATATTCAGTTCAACTACCTGGTACAGACAACCGGCCCCTATATTCCGGAAAATATTTTCCGCGAACTGCATATCAGCAAAGATGACCAGAATCTGCTCAGCGGAGATGCGGGAGCTGATAACTACTTCTCCCAGTTAGGATTTACCGCCAGAGATGCGAACGGCAGGCTGAATCCGGTTTACTATTTACCGCTGACCCAAGCTGCACACGATGCACTGCTGGCCAACAAGGCCCTTATCTCTAAAATTGAGATGGAACCGGAAGAGTTATATGGCGCTACCCCTATGTATCCCTTAAACCTCTATACGAAATGGAACTGGAACAATTACGGGCCTATCCGGATCCCTAAAAAAGGAGAGACTATTGAGCTTACAGCTGATAATCTGCCCATTTACCAGCGTTGCATTGAGGCTTACGAAAATAATAAACTGGAAGTAACTCCGGAAGGTATCTTTATCAACGGTGAAAAAACAAACCTGTACACCTTTAAGATGGATTACTATTGGATGATGGGAGATAATCGCCACAACTCTGCCGACTCCCGCTCCTGGGGTTTTGTGCCGGAAGATCACGTGGTAGGTAAACCGATCGTGGTATGGCTCTCTTTAGATAAAGACCGGGGCTGGTTCGACGGAAAGATACGCTGGAACCGTATTTTCAAATGGGTACATAACGACTAAATATCTCCTGCGGAGGTGGTACAACGAAAAGAGTTGTATGAAAAGAAAAAAACAGACCATACTATCCTGGCTCAAAATACCGGCACTTCTTGCCGGTATTACTCTTCTTATTCATATCTTCTTTTTTACCTCCTGCTATATTCCGGCTTCAGGAATGGAGAACTCCCTCTTTCCGGGCGATCACGTATTAGTCAATAAATGGACTTACGGCTACCGGTTACCCTTATCCTCCCTATGGGGATATCACCGGTTGCTGGCACATCCGGTAAAACAGGGAGATATTGTACTCTTTAACAATCCCTATCCTCCTGTTCTTTCAACATCCCCGGAGAAACGGAACATCTACATCGGCCGATGTATCGGTACACCCGGAGATACACTTTATACCGATACACTCTTTCTCTCGGTAACCTCTTCCATACCGGCTGACCCGGATAAAAAAAGCCTCTATCGCTATTCGGTAAGCAAAGAGAAGGAGATCCGGAAGCTACTGACTGATCTGCAGATACCCCACAGCGAACTCATGGGGAGCGCAGACTCCTTTTCCATAAGGAGCTTCAGCCATTACGAACACTATCTGCTGGAACAGGAGATCAAAGGAGAAAGTTGGATACACCCTTTTATTCCGGATTCTCTCCGTCACTACCCTCTTATTGTTCCGGGTAAAAACCAGGAAATTACTATTACCCCCCAGAATATCCGGCTGATCCGCAATACACTGGTACTTCATGAAGGAGCCGATGCAGAAGTTATAAACGATTCCCTCTATATAGAAGGTCGGCATACACTCACCTGCCGGTTCACCAAAGATTATTACTGGATAGCCTCCGGGAACTCCGTCAATTTTGCCGACTCCCGTCTTTTCGGACTGGTTCCACACGATCACGTAATAGGCAAAGGGTGTTGGGTTTGGTTCTCCAAACGAAAAGAGAGTGCCCTGTTCCAGGGTTACCAGTGGGACAGAATTTTTAAACCTGTATATTGAATCATGAAAAATATCCTGCTCCTTACTTCTGCCTACCTGGCACCGGTACACTATTACAGCAAATTATACTGCTATCCGGTGGTACAGGTAGAACAACACGAGCATTATATAAAGCAAACCCTCCGTAACCGCTGTACCATTGCATCAGCCAACGGCCCGCAAACCCTCTCTGTCCCGATTATAAAACCGGATACCCCAAAAACTCCCATGAAAGATATCCGGATATCCGATCATGGGAATTGGCGTCATCTTCACTGGAGTGCTATTGAATCGGCCTATAACAGTACCCCTTTCTTTGAGTATTACCGGGATTATTTTCAGCCTTTTTACGAAAAAAAGATTGAATTCCTTCTCGACCTTAACGAACAACTCTGTGAACTAGTCTGCCGGTTGACCGATCTTTCCGTTACTATCCGACGAACAGAGAGTTATCAGAAAGAACCAGCCTCTACTATCGTGGATATCCGCGAACAGACAGGTAGCCGGAAAGAGTTTACTCTGCCGGACCCCCACTACCGGATTGTTCCTTATTATCAGGTTTTCCAGGAAAAACAGGGCTTTCTGCCGGGTATGAGTATGATCGATCTGCTCTTCAATATGGGCCCCGAAAGCCTCCTTATCCTGGAAAAAAGTATCCGGAAATAATCATCCTTTTTATTAAATTCATCAGCCTTACACTTAACCAAAAAGAGCTCTTTACTTTCTTTTGCATTTACCAAACTATTTTTGTATCTTTGGCTTATACAGATAGCTTTGTCTCTCTGCTCCGGACATCCAGGTACTAACTTAACTCAAAAAGCCATGAAAAAATATCACTTACTTACCGGATCGTTTTTTTTGACCCTCCTCTTGTGGCTTTTTACCTCTGCCGCTTACAGCCAGGCCCATGAAGAATATTACACCATTAGCGGAGTGGTGAAAGATCAGAAAACCAAAAAGGTACTGGAAAATGTAAATATCTCCCTTAACGGCTACAACACAGGAACCGTAACCAACAAAGAAGGAGTATTCTCCCTGAAAATATTGCCCGGACAGAATTCTCGTACCATTGAACTCTCTCACCTGAGATATATCTCCAGCCAGATAGAGATAAACCGGGAAGATCCTTCCGGTATAGAATGCTACCTGATACCCAACAGTATCATTCTGGATGCCATTACCGCATCTCCTGTCCACGCCCATAAGATAGTGATCCAGGCTATGGATAAAATCGAACAGAACTATCCGGATTTCCCCATTATGCTCACCGGTTTTTACCGGGAAACCGTACAGAAAGGAAAAAATACATCAGTGTTTCGGAGGCGGTGACCGATATCTTTAAAACTACTTACAAAGAAGATACTTCCCGTGAAAGAACCCGGATCTCCAAAGGAAGACAGCTCTTAAGCCCGAAAACCAAAGATACACTGGCCGTAAAGTTGGTAGGAGGTCCCACCCGGGCCATTGCACTGGATATTGTAAAGAGCTCCTACCCACTGCTGGATCCCGAGACTGTAGATTGGTATACCTATGAATTTACCGAGTATATTATCATTGGTGACAGGCTCCATTATGTGATCATTTTCCGTTCCCGGATATCAGTATCTTTCCCCTTTACGAAGGCTCTTATTATATCGACCGTGAATCCCTCTCTTTCTCGCGTATGGAGTTCAATACGGAAATGAGCGACCACAGAAAGGTAACCGAACAGATACTCCGTAAAAAGCCGGCAGGCCTGGAATTTAAACCCCAAAGCGTAACTTACCTTATTACTTACCGTACCATAGAAGGCAAAAGTCAGCTTAATTATATGTTCAATGAGATAAAATTCCAGTGTGACTGGAAAAAGAAGTGGTTCCGTACCAATTATACGGTAACCTCAGAGATGGTGATCACAGACCGGTATGCCTATCCTACAGAGATCATTCCCTATAAAGATGCGTTCAGGTCCCATCATATTCTCTCGGATAAGATCAATAACTTCTACGACGAGAACTTCTGGGGAGCCTATAATATTATAGAACCCACCGAATCTTTGGAAAATGCAGTACGCAAACTCAAAAAGATGCAATGGCATTAACAAGGATCAACGGTAAATAAGAGTAGAAAGGGAGGATTCATTCAAAATTTCATTGGCCACTTCCAGCACTATTTTCGGTGTAACAGATTCAATACGCCGGAACACTTTCTCTTTTTTATCATATTTACCAAAGTGGAGAAAAGTCTTTCCCATCTCCAGGGCCATATTTTCATTATTATCGGAACCTACTCCGATCTGACCGATCAACTGTTTTTTGGTAGAGGCCAGACGGGCAGCCGATAATTTTACCTCCCTGAGTTTTTTCAGCTCTTTATGTACCAACCGGATACAACGCTCTGCATTGCGGGGATCGGTACCGAAATAACTGGAGAAAAATCCGGTATCCGTATAAGAGACAATACCTGACTCCACATTGTAGACCAATCCTTTCCGTTCCCTGAGTGATACATTCAACAAACTATTCATACCCGGTCCCCCCAATATATTATTCAGCAGATAAAGAGGAGTACGTTTCTCGTCATAAGCATTATAAGAGCGGTTACCGATCATGATATGTGCCTGGTGGGTATCCCGGTCCAGCACTCTTTTTTCCGGAACATAAAGAGGGGGAGGGGTACGTTTATAATCTCCGGAAGGGTTTTCCACACCGGCCAGTAACTTTTCCAGCTGGCGCACAATCATTTTCATATCCACATCCCCCAACAGGAAAAAGACCATGTTAGAGGGATAATAGAAGCGGGAGGTAAAAGCAGCCGCATCTTCGCTGGTAAAGGTCTCAAAGAGTTCCGGTTTACCCAGAATATTATTTCTCAACGGGTGTCCCCTGAAAATGACCTCTTCAAAATCATCAAAGATCAGTTCGGAGGGAGTATCTTCGTAAGACTGGATCTCGTCCAGAATAACATCCACCTCTTTTTCGATCTCATTTTGCGAAAAAGTAGAGTGAAATACAATATCTGTAAGTAGTTCTACCGCCCGGGAAAAGTGCTCTTTCAGGAAAGCCGAATAGATAACCGTCTTCTCCTTATTGGTATAAGCATTCAGGTCACCCCCTATATTTTCCATCCGGTTCAGGATATGCTACGCTTTTCTTTTAACCGTACCCTTAAAGAGCGGGTGTTCCACAAAATGAGCCATCCCCTGCTGATGTTCCGGCTCGTCCCGTGTTCCCACATTCATAGCAAAGCCACAATAGACCACCGGAGAAGATAAAGGGGCCTGAATAATTCGTAAACCGTTGGAAAGCGTATATTGGATAGAGTACATCTGCTTACCTGTTGCTAAAAGTTTTGAGGTGCAAAAATACAATAAAACCTATTGTCGTTCATAGAAAAATATGGATATTTGTACGTTAAATGCAATTTACCTGTATGGATAGAATTGGTATATTTTGTTCTGCCTCTCCCTCTATTGATCCACTCTATTTTGAAAAATGTGCGGGACTGGGCACCTGGCTCGGTAAAAACGGGAAAACGCTCATCTACGGCGGAGCCTCTCTGGGACTGATGGAGTGTATCTCCAGAACAGTCAGTGAGAACGGTGGAAAAGTGATCGGCGTAGTACCCGATAAACTGGAAGAGAAAGGGAAAATAAGCAACTGCCTGACAGAGATCTTCTATACAACCACTCTCAGCGAACGGAAAGATATTATCGTCAGGGAATCGGATATACTGATTGCCCTTCCCGGAGGTATCGGCACGTATGATGAGATTTTCCACGTCATGGCCGCCGCTTCTATCGGCTACCACACCAAACAGATTGTCTTTTATAATATAAACGGGTTTTACAATAAACTGATCGCAGCGCTGGAAGATCTGGGTGAAAAAGGCTTTCTCCGTCATCCCCTCTCCTTCTATTACCGGATAGCCACTACTTTTGAAGAGCTGCAGCAAATTATCGAATCGAGTGACTGAATCTATTAAAGAAATACTCCGGAAAGAGGTCGAAGCCGTTATGAACATTCCGGTAAACGACTCCTTTGAAAAAGCCGTTGACCTGATCTACCGGCAGGTATATGAAAAAGGGTAAACTAGTAGCCACCGGTATGGGAAAAGCGGGTCAAATAGTCATGAACATTGCTACTACCTTCTGTTCTACCGGTATACCAGCCGTGTTCCTTCACCCCAGTGAGGCACAGCACGGAGACCTGGGGATCTTTCAACACAATGATGTTCTCCTGCTCATATCCAATTCAGGCAAAACCCGGGAGATTGTAGAACTCACTCAACTCTCCCGCATATTAAACCCCAACCTGAAATTTATTGTTATAACCGGAAACTTGTATAGTCCGTTGGCTCATGAATCAGACGTCTGCATTCATACCGGCAATCCCCGGGAAGTATGCACACTGGGTATGACCCCTACCACATCCACCACTGCTATGACGGTGATCGGGGATATCCTGGTAGTAGAGACCATGAAGAGAACCGGATTTACCATTGACGAATACTCCAAACGTCATCATAGGGGTTATCTGGAGGAAAAATCAAGAAATTATGCGAAAAGTAATTGGGATCGGTGAAACCATCCTGGATATTATCTTCCTGGATCTGCAGCCTACCACGGCAGTACCGGGTGGCTCCGTTTTTAACGGCATTATCTCCTTAGGAAGACTGTGAGTACCCGCCACCTTTATCAGTGAGACCGGAGATGACCAGGTAGGACGTATCATCACAAACTTTCTCAAAGAGAACGGCGTAAACAGTGACCATGTAAGTATATTCTCTGATGGTAATTCGCCCGTCTCCCTGGCTTTTCTGGACGAACAAAGCAATGCCGAATACCTTTTCTATAAAGATTACCCCCGACAGCGTCTTGAAGTAGACCTTCCTGAGATAGAAGAAGATGATATTATCATGTTCGGTTCCTATTTTGCCCTGAATCCTGCCTTACGGGAGAAAATAGTAGAATTGCTGGAAAAAGCCCGTCACAAAAGAGCCATTATCTATTACGATCTCAACTTCCGGCATACCCATACTCAGGAGGTAGTCAGACTTACCTCTACACTTATTGAGAACCTGGAATATGCCGATATTGTGCGGGGATCTACCGAAGATTTTATGAATTTCTACAAATTAGACGATCCGGATAAGATCTATAAAGAAAAGATTAAATTTTATTGTCCCAATTTCATCTATACCCGGGGAGCCGACGGAGTAGAACTACGCAGCCGCAACTACGAAAAGAGTTATCCGGTTCCCCCTGTAGAAACGGTAAGTACTATCGGGGCGGGCG
>JAJPZL010000176.1 GCA_021204375.1 Bacteroides sp. | reverse complement strand
ACGGCAAGGAGTATGATAAAAGTTATATTATTCACGCAGATATTCTCAGCGGGGCTATCCTGGAGTTTGTAATGGGTAGCACACCCAATCCGGAATGGGGGGCTGCACCGGGATCCTGTCCGCCGTCAATGACTCATTAAAACTACAATAACGATTATAATAAAAAAAAACAATACTTGCCGTTCTGTTATTGACGACCGCTATCCGGGGAAATGCCGTGGCTCCGGTATATAATATCAAAGAGTATGGTACGGTAGCAGATACCACACAACTCTCTACGGCAGCCATTCAGAGAGCGATTGACGAGTGCCATGCCAACAGGGGAGGAGTGGTGTGGGTTCCCGGCGGAGATTACCTGACCACAGCCTTAGTGCTCAAAAGCAATGTCAATTTACACCTGGATGCAGGTTCTACGCTCTATGCTAGTTTATCAAAGAGCGAGGGAAAAAGTAAAAAAGTAAAAGTGGGGGCTTCGGATGCTTCGGAGACACACGTGATCGTAATGGCACTGGATGCCGAAAATATTTCGATAACCGGTACCGGAGCTTTGCACTGCTAGGCTATCAGGGAGTCTTATCAACGGGAGAGACAATTTGAAGTGACCGATTCGGTAACAGGGCGTGAAGTGGTCAATGCGGAGAGGTATGGAGCGGATTACCTGACGAAATATCGTCGTATGGCTCCCTCTTACGGAGCTATTAATATTACCAATTGTGCCAATGTACGTATAAAAGATATAGAGGTGATCGAATCCTCCTTCTGGTCGGTACACCTGCAATGGTGCAACCGGGTGTTTGTAGAGGATATCCATATACGATCTTCTTCTGCCGATGGGGTAAACTCGGATGGGCTGGATATAGATGGTTGCAGTAACGTACTTATCAATAACTGTGTGATCAATACCGGGGATGATGCGTTGTGTTTGAAAACCACAAAAAGTAAGGGGATAACCAGGCCCTGCCGGTGGATCACTGTAACGAACTGCATTCTTACCTCCTCTTCCGCTGCCTTGAAATTAGGGACCGAATCTCACGCTGATTTTGAGCATATAACCGTATCTAATTGTGTGATCAACGATGCCAACCGGGGATTGAATATGATCATATGCGATGGCGGAAGTGTGCGGAATGTTATTTTCTCAGACCTTGTGATCAATACCGTCCGTAAAGCTACTTTCTGGTGGGGCAACGGAGATCCTCTCTGGCTTACTATCCAGCGGCGGGATGATATTCCTGCTGCCGGTACCATTGAGAATGTGACATTCAACAATATCATCGCTCATGGACAGAGCGGTGTACGCCTGGAGGGATTTGATAATCGGATCAAAAACATCCGGTTCACTAATTTCCAGCTCTTTATGCATCCTGAGAATGCGATTGATAAGCATTCCCGGAACGGATTCCTGTTTTATGGTGTGGATAACCTGCGTATGGTTGACTGTAGTGTAAGCTGGAACGAGGAAAAGCCGGAACAGGAGTGGGAAAGCGCCTACTATTTTGAGCATATAAATAGATTGCACCTGATCCGGACAGAGGGCGAACAGGCTCCTGGTAAGAATTATCCTGCATTCCGGTTTAACCGGGTACAGGATGTGAAAATAGATGGAAAAGCAATTTCCGGTTCTCCGGACAAGTTTAATCTTTAATGAATACCCGTATGAAAAAGCCCGATATGATCACATTTATGGTTACCATCCTGTTCCTGTACGGATATTCCGGTAAAACAAATTATCCTTTTCAGGATACCTCTTTGTCCATTGAAGAACGGGTCGATGACCTGGTCTCCCGGTTAACTCTGGAGGAAAAAGTAGCGCAGATGTGTAGTGAAACCCCTGCCATTGAGCGGTTGGGTATTCCCCCGTATGACTGGCAGAATGAATGCCTGCATGGGGTGGGTAAGATCGGTGATCATACAGTTACCGTGTATCCGCAGCCTATTGGTATGGCTGCCACCTGGGACGAAGCCTCTATCCGGAGAATGGCCGATTATACGGCTGAAGAGGGGCGCGCTATCTATCAGGATGCTCAAAAAAAGGGGGGGAATATGGCAGTTATTACGGGTTGACCTACTGGTCGCCCAATGTGAATATTTTCCGGGATCCCCGCTGGGGATGCGGGCATGAAACGTTTGGGGAAGATCCTTACCTCACTACTGTGTTGGGTAAAGAGTTCGTAAAGGGTCTCCAGGGAGATGACCCACACTACCTGAAGACCTCTGCCTGTGCCAAACATTATGCAGTACACAGCGGCCCTGAAACCGCCCGCCATGAATTTAATACCGAGGTAAGCACTTACGATCTTTGGGATACCTATTTGCCTGCTTTCCGGGATCTGGTGACTGAAGCCGGTATTTCCGGTATTATGTGTGCCTACAATGCTTATGCCGGCCGTTCCTGCTGCGGGAATGATCTCCTGATGATGGATATTCTGCGGAACCAATGGAATTTCCGGGGATATGTTACCTCCGATTGTAGTGCGATCGATGATTTCTATAAATATCACAAAACCCATCCGGATACGGTGAGTGCTGCCGTAGATGCTGTATTGCATGGCACAGACCTGGATTGTATCCGTGATATTGCCTTTAAAACCCTGGCAGAAGCGGTACGGGATAACCGCATAGACGAAAAGGCGATCGACCTGGCTGTAAAAGGTTTGTTCACCATCCGTTTCCGGTTAGGTATATTCGACCCCGATGAGAAAGTTCCTTATACCCGAATCCCTCTTTCCGTACTTGAATGTGAAGCACACCAGGCCCATGCCCTTAAAATGGCACAGCAATCTATTGTTTTGCTGAAAAATGAGGAAAATATACTTCCGCTATCAAAGAGTATAAATAAAATAGCGGTTATCGGCCCTAATGCAGCAGCCGAACTCGACCTGTTGGGGAACTATCATGGATATCCCTCGAAGGTAACCTCTATAGTGGAGGCTATCCGGCAGAAGGTATCTTCCCACACCACTGTTCAGTATGAAAAGATGATCGACCACCTGGCTGTAGACTCCTTTGTACCCATGAGCGATGCCGGTCAATACTCATACGAGGGTAAACCTGGATTTTTGGGAGAGTATTATCCCAATAGTGATCTCTCCGGAGAAGCGGTGGTACGGCAGGAAAACAGTATAGATCTCCGCTATCTGGGGTATCGGGAAATTGTGGAGGGAGTCTGGTCCGGGAACTTTACGGTTCGTTATACAACCTGTTTTACTCCGGCCCGGTCGGATCTGTATACCCTGAACCTAGATATGGATAAGCGTTTCCGCCTCTTTGTGGATGATACATTGTGTGTCGATGCCAGCCAGGGGAAAGCCAAAGTCGATGGAAAGTATACCTTGCGGATGGAAGAAGGTCAATCTTATAAGATCACTATAGAGGCTGTGATGAGAGGGAGACATGGCTCTTTATCTTTTCAGATCGGTAAACTCGCCGCCCCTTCCCTGCGGGAACTTGCCCTACGGGTAAAAGATGCTGATGTGATTGTTTTTGCCGGTGGTATTTCTCCCGCTCTGGAGGGAGAACAGAACGGGGTAGAGTATGCCGGTTTTCAGGATGGGGACCGGACCACCATTGCGCTTACGGCCATACAGACAGCCTTTATGCAGAAGCTTAAAAAGACGGATAAACCGGTTGTATTCGTAATGCTTACGGGAAGTGCACTGGCTATTCCGTAGGAGGCCGGACATATTCCGGCTATCCTGAATGCCTGGTATGGAGGGCAGGCCGGAGGTACGGCTGTGGCCGATGTACTGTTTGGCGACTATAACCCGGCAGGACGGTTGCCGGTTACTTTTTATGAAAGCGATACGGACCTGCCTCCATTTACCGATTATGCTATGGAGGGGCGTACCTACCGGTATTTTAAAGGAAGAGCTCTTTTCCCGTTCGGTTATGGGTTGAGTTATACCACCTTCAGTTATACAGATCTGTCTATAAATGCAGAATCGCCGGTAACAGATCCTCTCACGGTAAAGGTCAATATCACCAACACCGGAAACAGGGACGGAGAAGAGGTGGCTCAGTTGTATGTGTCGCACCCCGGGAAAGACTCTTATCTGCCCATACGGTCGTTGAAGGGCTTCTAACGTATCTTCCTGAAGGCCGGCGAGACTAAGACCGTAACGTTCACACTCTCTCCGAAAGAGCTGGCTGTGACCAATGATTTTGGAGAATTAACGGTTCTCCCGGGTCCGGTATCTATATCGGTAGGAGGAGGACAACCGGACCGGAATAACGATATACCCGTTCTAGAGACCCGGGTGGTACTGGCCGGAGCAAAAAACCGCCTGAGTAATTGATGGTAAAAATATAATAGGTAAAAAGATAGAATATGAAAAGGGTAATAGATGTTTTCGGGGTAGTTTTATTATTTGTTCTTTGCTCCTGTGGTCACATACACACAATCTCTGTTTATAATGTGCTGGATTACGGAGCGAAAGGAGATGGTATAACCGATGATGCGGTTGCCATACAATCAGCAATCGAAGCGTGTAGTAAGGCCGGAGGAGGGAGAGTGCTTCTCCCTTCCGGTTATACTTTTATGGCCGGCCCTTTCTCTTTAGCCTCCCGGGTCGATCTTCATATAGCGGTCAATACGGTACTGATAGCCAATCCGGACGAAAGTGTATATACAAAGAGTGCGTTTAAAGAGAACCGGGGAGAGGGAATGTTGTGGATCAGTGGAGAAAAGCTTCGGGGATTAACCATTTCCGGTCAGGGAGAGATCAACGGGAACGGGGTCTCTTTTATGGGAGAAGAGCTGGAGGATTCGTATGAACTGAAACCTGTGCATGAATTTAATCCTCGTCCCCACCTGCTTACCCTGATCGGTTGTGAGAATATCCGTATCTGTGATCTACAGATAAAGAATTCCGCCTACTGGACGGTTCACCTGATTGGTTATAACGATGTAGTGATCCGGGGGATAACCCTGTTGAATAATCTGAAGGTACGTAACGGTGATAGTATTGATATTGACCACTCCCGCAATGTACGGATCAGCGATTGCTATATTGAATCGGGGGATGATTGTATCTGCCTGAAAAACCGCAGGGAATATGACGAGTATGGCCCGTGCGAAAACATTGTGGTAACCAATTGTACCATGACCTCACGCTCCTGTGCTATTAAAATAGGGTCGGAAAATGTAGACCGGATCAGCCATGTTACCTTTGATAATTGCATTATACGGGATAGTAACCGGGGGATCGGCATTCAGAACCGGGATGAGGGTACGGTTAGTAACATTGTCTTTTCCAATATGATCGTGGATTGTAAGTATTACTCGGATGTGTGGTGGGGAAAAGCAGAACCTATCTATGTAACTGCCTACCGCCGTGCCAAAGGTGATCATAAAGATGCGGGATGGAGATTTCCCAAAGGAGCTATGGAGGGAGAAGTAGGCAGGGTGAGCAACATCTTTTTCAGTAATATCAAATGTGAAAGCGAAAATGGCATCTTTGTAGGGGCCGAAACACCGGAGAAAGTTAAGGATATTTTCTTTGACCAGGTAGATATCCTGATCTATAAACGCTCTTTGTATGAAAATACAGGATATGATATCAGGCCTTGTGAAGGAGAAGGCTTTATTCGTGCTAAAACTTCGGCATTCTATCTGACAAATGTCTCTGACATTACCATCCGCAACTCTTCCGTACGTTGGGGAGACACTACGCTTCCCTCCTTTGGAAAAGCGATAGAGAAGCAAAATGTGAAAGGATTGGTAGTGAACAATCTACAGGAATGAAAACAACTCTGAAAAATAAAATTATTTGCTATGAGAATTTAATCGTTACATGTATGCTGGCCGGCACTTTAGCTGTCCAGGCACAAGACAAAGCCGGGATCGTAATAAACACGGACCTGGGGCAGACCACTATCAGTAAACATATTTATGGACACTTCTCCGAACATCTGGGGCGTTGTATCTATAATGGTCTGTGGGTAGGGGAGAACTCTTCTATCCCACATACGAACGGGGTGCGTAATGATATTATTGATGCGCTTAAACAAATAAAAGTACCCAACCTTCGCTGGCCGGGCGGATGCTTTGCCGATGAATATCATTGGATGGGTGGTATCGGGCCGCGTAGTGAACGTCCTAAAATGATCAATACCCATTGGGGAGGTGTAGTAGAGGATAACTCTTTTGGTACCCATGAATTCCTGGATCTGTGTGAGGTATTGGGAACCGAACCCTACATTTGCGGGAACATGGGGAGTGGTACTGTGGAGGAGATGTCCAAATGGGTAGAGTATATGACTTTTGACGGTGAGAGCCCGATGGCCAATCTTCGCCGGAAGAACGGACGTGAAAAACCCTGGAAGGTTCAATACTTTGGAGTCGGGAACGAGAACTGGGGCTGTGGGGGCCACATGACTCCTGAAATGTATGCCCAGTATTACCGTCAGTATGCTACATACTGCCGCAACTACGGGGATAACCGCCTGATGAGGATTGCAGGTGGCCCGAATATCGATGACTACAGATGGATGGAGGTGATGATGAGGGATATCCACACCAATCTGAAATGGGGCGTATCTTTACACCATTATTCCTATCCGAACGGCTGGAATAAAAAAGGAGATGCGGTAAAGTTTGATGAATACGATTATATCCAAACTATTGACAGGGCCTGGTTCATGGATGAACTGATCACCAAACACACGAACATTATGGATAAATACGATCCGGCGAAAAGAGTAGCATTAGTGGTAGACGAGTGGGGCTCCTGGTATCAGGTAGAGCCGGGAACCAATCCGGGATTCCTGTATCAGCAAAATACACTGTGCGACGCTATTCTGACGGGTGTTACCTTCAATGTATTCCATAAACATGCAGAGAGAGTAAAGATGGCCAATATTGCCCAGCTGGTGAATGTGCTTCAGGCTTTATTCCTGACCCGGGGAGAAGAGATGATCCTGACACCTACCTACCATGTTTTTGATATGTATAAAGTGCACCAGGAAGCAACCTTGTTACCGCTGGAGCTGGAGTGTGGTAAATATACCCATAACCATATAACCCTGGACCAGGTAAGTGCTTCGGCCTCTAAGGACAGTAACGGAACAGTACATGTTTCTCTGGTCAATGTGGATTTAAAGAACGATGTAGAGATTACCTGTCAGTTGAGAGGAGATAACCTGAAGAATATTGCAGGAGCAAAAATAGTCACCTCTGATGATGTTCATACCTATAACTCGTTTGAGTCTCCTGATAACATTACATTGAAAGATTTCAGCAATGCCCGTTTCAAAATAATGCGCTGACATTGAAATTATCGGCAAAATCTGTAGTAACTATTTCTCTCCGGTAAACTGAAAATACAATTATAGAGAGAGGAAGCACCAGGACTATGGGCCTATCTCTTCCTGCTACTCCGGGGTACAAAGTACCCCGGTAAAACAGAGTTTATAAAGGCACAGATAGCTTTGAGTGGTTTGTTTTTCACTCCAGGGGTAGATACGGATGTAATAGTTCTCTTTTTCATCTACTCGGACTGAAAGAGGGATGGTATGCGATCTCATTTCAGCACTGTTGTCAGTAGGTTCATATCTTCTTTCTCTATCTGGTTATATTGTACTTTGGTGTCGTACAGAAGGTGTTGCGGAGTGGTAATATCTAATTCCCACGGACGGATATTCCATAATGGAATCTCCCGGCGTATGGATTTTTACTGTGGGAGTAGGGCAACCGGAGAGAACCAGTAACAGGAGTACCGGAGAGAGAATTTCCTTGATCATATGCATGTCTCTTTTTGAATAGGATTTTAAAAATGCAATAATAGCCTGGAGGTGTGGGTAAAAAGGCAATTTCCGGACTTAATAGAGGAATTTTTAATCTTTGTCCGGTTAAAGGAGCTTTAAAAACAGAAAAGGATATCCGGTTGGATATCCTTTTCTGTATAAGGTATCGCTTATGTATTACAAGCGGGCCTGAATGGCTTTTGATTCCTCTTCGTAACCGGGTTTGTTCAGAAGGGCAAACATATTTTTCTTGTAAGCTTCTACTCCCGGCTGGTCGAACGGATTCACTCCCAGAATGTAGCCACTGATCCCGCAGGCTTTTTCAAAGAAATAAAGTAATTCACCGATATAGTATTCGTTTACTTCCGGCACCAGGATACGCATATTTGGAACACCTCCGTCTACATGAGCGATCTGTGTTCCCAGTTCTGCCATCTTGTTTACTTCGTCTACTCTTTTTCCTGCCAGGAAATTGAGACCGTCTAAGTTGGCTTCATCCGAAGGTACTTTTAACGAGTGTTGGGTCTTCTCTACAGAAATAACGGTTTCGAAGATGGTGCGTTCTCCTTCCTGGATCCATTGTCCCATGGAGTGAAGGTCGGTTGAAAAATCTACGGATGCCGGGAAAATACCTTTGTGCTCTTTTCCTTCGGATTCTCCGTAAAGTTGTTTCCACCATTCACTGACGTAGTGAAGTTTAGGATTGTAGTTGACCAGGATCTCGATCTTTTTTCTGGCTGCATAGAGTGCGTTGCGTGTCGCTGCATATTGAGCGGCAATGTTCTCTACAAAAGAGGTATCCGGACCGCAGGCTGTTTCTATTGTTTGAGCGCCCTCTACCAGTTTGGTAATATCATATCCTGCTACTGCAATCGGCAATAATCCTACCGGAGTAAGTACAGAGAAACGTCCGCCTACATCATCGGGAATGACAAATGTTTTGTATCCTTCCTGATCGGCTGTAGTACGGGCGGCACCTTTGTGGGCATCGGTAATGGCCACGATCACTTTTTTTGCTGTCTCTTTCCCACGCTGATCTTCACACTGTTTTTTCAGCAGACGGAAAGCAAGGGCTGTTTCGGTGGTCGTTCCCGATTTGGAGATATTGATCACCCCGAACTTCTTATCTTTCAGGTATTCCGTCAGTTCATACAGGTAATCTTCCCCGATATTGTGTCCGGCATATACAATGTAGGGAGCCGAATTACGGGGTTGCAACCAGGTGAAACTGTTGGAAAGAGCTTCGATCACAGCTTTGGCACCCAGGTAACTTCCGCCTATACCGGCAATCACCACTACTTCACAGTTCTCTCTCAGGGTAGCAGCGGTATTGTTGATATCTGCCAGTTGCTCCGGAGTGATGGAGGAGGGAAGGTCCAGCCAACCTAAAAAATCGTTCCCTTTACCCGTTTTATGGTGCAATGCATCCATAACAACTTTTACCTGTGCCTCGTAACCTGCGATTGTCTCCCGGGGGATAAATCCAAGTACTTTTTCAATGTTTAAACTAATGCTTTTCATGCTCATAAATATTATCTGATTGAATCAGTTAGTAATTTAATCTCTATTGTCGGTGAGATGCGTTCGTATAAAATATTGTAAACCGCATCCAAGATCGGCATATTTACGTGGAAATGTTTGTTAATCTCCTTAATGCATTTGGTTCCGTAGTAGCCTTCTGCGATCATCTCCATCTCTATCTGGGCACTCTTTACCGAATATCCTTTCCCGATCATGGTACCAAAGATACGATTTCTGCTGAAATTGGAATAGGCGGTTACCAATAAATCTCCCAGATAAACGGAATCATCTATGCTTCGGTCTACCGGATAGACGGTTTTCAGGAACCGGTTCATCTCCTGTATCGCATTGGCCATCAGTACAGCCTGGAAGTTATCTCCATATTTTAATCCGCTGCAAATACCGGAGGCGATCGCATACACATTTTTAAGGACCGAACTGTATTCAATACCGGAAATATCGGCACTTACGGAGGTCTTTATATAGCTTCCTGCCATTTTACGAGCAAACATGCGGGCTTTATCCATATCCGGGCAGGCGATTGTCAGGTAAGATAATCTTTCCAGGGCTACCTCTTCGGCATGACAGGGTCCTGCCAGAACGGCTACGTTCTCGGGAGGTACCCCATAGACTTTATTGAAATAGTCTGAAACGATCAGGTTCTCATCGGGTACGATCCCTTTAATGGCAGTGATGATAAATTTATCTTTTATCTTGATTTTAAGCTTTTTGAGGTGGGATTTCAGGAAGGGGGAAGGGGTAACAAAGATCAACGTATCTGAGTCCTTTACGATTTCATTGATGTTGGAGTTGAAGTTGATACGCCGGATATCAAATTTTACCGAAGTAAGATAGGCCGGGTTGTGTCCCAGTTTTTTAAAATCAGCTATGCGATCGTTCCGGCGCATATACCAGTTGATCGTCTCTTCCTGTGCCAATACCATTTTGGCAATGGCTGTGGCCCAGCTTCCTCCTCCTATGATCGCTATTTTTCCAGGTAATTTCATTATAAATTAGTATGAATTACTATCTGTACCATACAAATTTTGCAGCAGGATGGATGAAAAGATCCTTCTGCTGCAAAAGATGATGATATTAAATTTTACTGATCCATTCGGCTACTTCGTTCACGGAAGGAGCTGTCAATTCGAGCTTATATTTTTTATTAACCCCGCAGATTTCCTGGTGTACTTTTTGCGGATTTATATCTTTCAGCTCTTCCAGAAGATTGTAACCGGCTTTGTGAATGACCGGTACCCACTCCTGGGGAATTCCTATTTCAGTATATCTGGATACAGGATCTTTTTTAATCGTTTTCTCGGGACGCATCTGCGGGAAAAAAAGTACTTCCTGAATGGCAGTCTGTCCCGTTATCAGCATCACCAGGCGGTCCATACCGATACCCATTCCCGAAGTGGGGGGCATACCGTACTCGAGTGCGCGTACAAAGTCCATATCAATGAACATGGCTTCGTCATCTCCCTTTTCGCTCAGGCGCAACTGATCCTGAAAACGCTCCAGCTGATCAATCGGGTCATTGAGCTCTGAATAGGCATTACAAAGCTCTTTTCCGTTCACCATTAATTCAAATCTTTCCGTGAGTTCCGGATTGTTGCGATGTTTCTTGGTCAGAGGAGACATTTCAATGGGATAATCGGTAATAAAGGTGGGTTGTATATAATGGCCTTCACAGAATTCGCCGAATATTTCGTCGATCAGTTTACTTTTACCCATAGTTTCGTCAATCTCCATATTGAGCTTTTTACATACTTCCCGGATCTCTTCTTCGCTCATTCCGTTGAGATCGTATCCGGTATGTTCCTGAATGGCTCCCAGCATGGTAACCCGTTTGAAGGGTGCTTTGAAATCGATCACATTCCCGCCTACCTCTACCTGGGTGGTTCCGTTCACGTCCAGGCAGATCTTTTCGATCATCTTTTCGGTAAACTCCATCATCCAGTTGTAATCTTTGTAGGCTACGTAAATTTCCATACAGGTAAATTCAGGATTGTGGGTTCTGTCCATCCCTTCGTTCCGGAAGTTTTTGGAGAACTCATAGACTCCTTCGAAACCTCCTACAATAAGACGTTTCAGGTAGAGCTCATCCGCAATACGCAGGTATAGAGGCATATCCAGTGCATTGTGATGCGTGATAAAGGGGCGGGCAGCGGCTCCTCCGGGAATTGCCTGCAGGATGGGTGTTTCTACTTCCATATATCCTTTAGCGTTGAAATATTCCCGCATGGATGTATAGACTTTATTGCGGTTGATAAATATATCCTTGATGCCTTCGTTGACCACCAGGTCTACATACCGCTGGCGGTAACGGAGTTCCGGGTCGTCAAATGAGTCGTAGGCTACCCCGTCTTTGTATTTTACAATGGGAAGGGGGCGGAGTGATTTTGCCAGTACCGTCAGTTTCCTGGCATGGATACTGATCTCACCCATCTGGGTACGGAATACAAATCCTTCAATCCCGATAAAGTCTCCGATATCCAGGAGCTTTTTAAATACGACATTGTAAAGGTCTTTGTTCTCTTCCGGACAGATATCGTCTCGGGTAATATATATCTGGATGCGTCCTTTTGAGTCCTGGAGTTCAATAAAAGAGGATTTGCCCATGATGCGGCGACTCATAATGCGTCCGGCCACAGATACCTGGCGAGGATTTTCGTCATATTTGAATTCCTCTTTTATATCAGTTGAAAATGTATTCGTTACATACTCTTCAGCAGGGTACGGATCGATACCGAATGCTTTCATTTCGTTCAGGCTGTTACGTCTGATTATTTCCTGTTCACTTAGTTCTAAAATGTTCATTTCGTTATATATTAACTCAAATTCGGGGCAAAAATACGAAACATTTCCAATATTTACCTATGAATCGCCTAAAAAGAGAAGTTCCCGCTCTAGGTAGTGGTAAAAAACGACAGCTCTCCTGAAGAGAAAAGCTGGATTTTCTCCTCAGGAGAGCTGTTTATAAAAGAGAGGAGAGGCTCTTATTATACTTAATTTTTACTGTATTCCAGATAAAATTCAGTGACGGCCTCTATTCCTTTTCTCAGGATATCCAGGGAGAAATTCTCGTTGGGAGAATGGATCGCATCGGATTCCAGGCCAAAGCCCATTAATATGGTTTTTATACCCAATATTTCTTCAAAAGTGAAGATGATCGGAATGCTTCCTCCCCGTCTTACTGCCAGGGGTTTTTTCCCGAAAGCTTTTTCAAAACCTTTTTCGGCAGCCAGGTAGGCGGGATGATCGATGGGGCATATATATCCCTGGCCTCCGTGCATAGGGGTTACCCGGACGGTGACTGTTCCCGGAGCCAGTTGTTGTATATATTCACAAAATCTCTGTGAAATAGTAGTATGATCCTGGCCGGAAACTAACCGGCAGGAGACTTTGGCCCGGGCTGTAGAGGGTAGTATTGTTTTGGAACCTTCTCCCGTATATCCACCCTATAACCGCATATATCAAAAGAGGGGCGGCAGCTGTTCCGCTCCAGGGTGGTATATCCCTCTTCGCCGGATAACTCTTTTACACCGATGGCTTTTTTGTACGCTTCTTCGTCAAAAGGAAGGGAAGATAGCATTTCACGCTCTTTAGAGGAGAGTTCTTCTACCGTATCATAAAATCCCGGAATGGTAATTTTGCCTTTTTCATCGGTTATTTTTGATAGGATGTTGCATAATACATTAATGGGATTAGCTACCGCACCTCCGAAATGGCCCGAGTGTAGATCCCGGTTAGGGCCGGTGACCTCTATTTCCCAATAGGCCAGTCCCCGTAGTCCTGTGGTAAGAGAGGGAAGGTCTGTTCCGAGCATGCTGGTATCGGAAACCAGGATCACGTCTGCCTGCAGGAGTTCTTTGTTCCCGAGGCAGCATGTTCTCAGATTGGGAGAGCCGATCTCCTCTTCCCCTTCGAAAAGGAATTTGACATTGACCGTAAGAAGGTTGTTCTTTACCAGATACTCAAATGCTCTGACCTGGATAAAAGCCTGCCCTTTATCATCGTCCGCTCCTCTTCCCCAAATGTATCCGTCCCGGATCTCCGGTTCGAAAGGGGGAGAGATCTATTTTTCCAGCGGTTCGGCCGGCATCACATCGTAATGGGCATAGACTAGTACGGTTTTGGCGGAAGGATCTACGATCTTTTCTGCATATACCACCGGATTTCCTGTTGTAGGCAGAATCATAGTCTTATCTGCTCCCGCTGCCAGCAGGAGCTTCTGCCAGCGTTCTGCGCATACCTGCATGTCCGGAGCATGTTCCGGTTTGGCACTGATACTGGGAATTCGCAACAGGGTAAATAGATCTTCCAGCATTCTATCTTCTTCCTCCACAATGTATTGCCTGATCGTTTTTTATGGTATATGGTTGCATAAGGTTTATAATTGGGTCGTTTTATCTAATAGGTAATAGTCTAGAATAGTTAAGGCTGCCATCGCTTCTACAATAGGAACTGCCCTGGGTAGTACACAGGGATCGTGTCTTCCTTTCGCTTTTAATATGGTGTCTACTCCGTCTACATTTACCGTATGTTGTTCCATCAGTACGGTGGCTACCGGTTTGAAAGCTACCCGGAAAAAGATATCCTGTCCGTTACTGATCCCTCCCTGGATGCCTCCTGAGTGGTTACTACTGGTGCGGATAACTCCGTGCTCATTATAGAATACGTCGTTTTGTTGCGATCCTTTCAGTTTGAGCCCTTTAAAGCCTTCTCCGTACTCAAACGCTTTGGCTGCATTGATACTTAACATACCATTGGCCAGGGCTGCATGCAGTTTACCAAAAACGGGTTGTCCTAAGCCGATAGGACATCCTTTGATCACACAGGTGATCACTCCACCGATGGTATCTTCCTCTTTTTTAACTTCGAGAATGTAATCTTCCATTTCCCGGGCCTTTTCGGGATCCGGACATCTTACCGGATTGGTCTCGATAAGATCCAGGTTGTATTTCCGGTAATCATCTTCTATTTTGATAGGACCTACCTGTGAGGTGTAAGCAGTGATCTTTATGTTCAGTTGCTTTAATGCCAGTTTTGCCAGGGCTCCGGCTACTACCCTGGAAATGGTTTCCCGGGCGGAGGAACGTCCTCCTCCGCGATGGTCGCGGATACCATATTTTGCCCGGTAGGTGTAATCGGCATGGGAAGGACGGTAAAGGTTTTTCATGTTGTCGTAGTCGGAAGAGTGCTGGTTCTCGTTCCATACGGCAAATCCGATAGAGCATCCGGTACTTTTTCCTTCAAAAATTCCGGAAAGAAATTCTACTTTATCCCCCTCTTTACGCGGGGTGGTAATATCCGATTGTCCGGGGCGGCGACGGTCCAGTTCCCGCTGTACAAATTCCGTGTCTATATATATACCGACGGGAAATCCGTCTATTACTCCTCCTATGGCTTTTCCATGTGATTCGCCGAAACTAGTCAATCGTAAAATATTTCCGAACGAGTTAAACATTTTAATATGTGTTTTAG
>JAJPZL010000331.1 GCA_021204375.1 Bacteroides sp. | reverse complement strand
GGGGTAATTAGTTCGATCGTGTTCTTAGTGAGCTGTAGTGACAATGAATTTGACGGACCGTCACCTTCGGATGCCACATCGCTCTATTCCAATAAGATGGGTCCGGCAACCGGAAGTAAACCTTTGTCCCTCACTTATAGTAACAGTGATCTGTATGGCAAGAACCTGTATATAAAGATGCATAACGGATCTTCTGCAGATATTACCCTGTTCGATGTTTTTATGGGGGGGGGAACAAACGCTTATAAAAGGAGTGGCACTGGAAAAGAAAGAGGATACGTATGTCTTCTCCGGAGATGCCGTTTCCGAAAAAGGGACCATATTTTCTTACCAGGGTACTCTTTCCGCGGATGGTTTGACATTTTCAATTCCGGAAAGTAAAGTACCCGGAAATGATTTTACTGCCTGGCCGGTTCATTACATCGTTCCACAGTTTGGCAGAATAACAGAGAGCCTGGGAGGGTTGCCTGTCAAAAGGAATTGTTGGGATTATCACAGTACCCAACTGATCTGTGATTTTGATGAGGAGGCAAGTCGCTATTCTTCTCTTCTGCTTTCTCTGTTGGAAGAACCTTTACAGAGATTGGTTACCTCGGTTCTAAAAGAGGTAAGGCTGGAACCGGATGGGAATGTACTGATACAATATGCCTCTTTGCCGGAAGAAGCCGATCTTGTGAATGATTTTATTCTGGGAGATGCTAATTTTATGGACCGGTCGGATGAATAGTGGAAATTATCTGCTTTAAATCTGGTAAGGTGGTCACTGGGTGAAGAGGATTCAGTGATCTATGTAAAGCCGGATGTGGAGACCCTGATCCGTAAAATACAGGACGGGCAGGCTTACCAACGGGCTATCGCTGACCAGCTCGGTTTAATATTCTCGCTGCTGGATCTCTATAGCCAGGTCAATACGTGGATGAATAAGTGAATAAAACTGAATATCCGGAAGGTTCCCGATCCGTATGAAGATAGTAACTTTCTGGCTATTAACTATATTACCCAAATGGGAGATGCTGTTCTTACGATTGAAAAGGAGGAACTGGAAAAGGTATTTGATATCCTTCCTTTGATAAAGGATCTTTTGCCGGAATCGCTGCTTACGATGGTAATTCCTGCCGACCAGTTGCCTGATCTTATTCAGATGCTGTTCCCACAGGGAATTAAAGTGGAAGAAATGCTGGAAGGATTGATCGAGGACTTGGCTTATCATACGGACGATTTTTCTTTGGGTCTTTATCTTTCGAAAGAGGTATTGGTCCTGGAGTAAGGTGATTCAACGGGTTACGGAAGATGGATCGTTACTTCCTTTTATACTTATATGGAAAGAGGATCCACCGCTGTAACTTTCAATTATATTTTAAATTAAAACACTATAAATGAAAAAACTAACAGTATCATTATTACTCACTACACTGGTAGCACTTTCTATAGATGCCCAGGTATTGAAAGGATATGTTTTTGATGCACAAAGCAATGAGCCGTTGGTAGGAGTCAATGTATATTACTCCATCCGGGGACAGGTAAAAGGTACGGCTACTGATATAGAAGGAGCTTATGAGATTGCTCTTCCCGAAGGGGGGGTAGACCTCGTATTTACCTACCTGGGGTATGATGATATCCATTTACCCTTAGTCATTAAATTCCGTGAGACCTTAGTACAGAATATCTATATGAAGGTAGGGGTGAACCTGCTGGAGGATGTGGTAGTAAGTGCCGGACGGTATGAACAGAAACTGAGTGAGATCACGGTCTCTATGGATATCCTCAAAGCAGCGGATATTGCCAGACAGACTCCTACTGACCTCTCCGCCGTTATTAAAACATTGCCGGGAGTGGATGTGAACGATAAGCAGCCTTCGATCCGTGGAGGTAGCGGATGGACCTACGGAGTAGGAGCCCGAAGCCTGATCCTGGTGAATGGAATGTCTATCCTCAGTCCTGGAACGGGTGAAATTAACTGGAATACTATTCCGATGGAGAATATAGAGCAGGTGGAGATCCTGAAAGGAGCCTCTTCCGTATTGTATGGTTCTTCGGCCCTGAACGGGTTGATCAATGTACGGACGGCCCGTCCGGGATTGACTCCCAAAACCGAATTGAATGCTTATATCGGTATCTATGGGAACCCGGCTAACGAGGATTACCAGTGGGCGGACCGTAGTCTCTGGACAGAGGGTAAATATCCGGTAAAACCGCTGTTGCGGAATAGTTTGCTTACGGGTATCCGGAATCCTATTTACGAAGGGTTTGATTTTTCGCACTTACGCCGTATCGGCAATTTCGATGTATTGGGTGGGCTTAATATCTTTACGGACGAAGGTTATAAGGAGCAGGGTTATAACAAACGGTTCCGTCTGGGTGGAAATGTAACCTACCATCAACCCAGTATAAACGCGATTAACTATGGGATCAACTATAATTTCCTCTCCAATAAATATGGTGATTTCTTTATCTGGCGTTCTCCGGGAGCTGCCTATTCTCCTTCGGCATTTACTAATATGGGACGTGAAGGGAACTCTTTCCAGCTTGATCCTTTCTTTAATTTTGCCAATCTGCGCAACAACACCACTCATCAGGTAAAAGGACGTTTTTATTACCGGGGAGATAATATTATAACTTCTTCGGATGAGAAATCTATTATTGATATCCTGGGGAATATGGGAACCAATGTGGGTGCTATTACAGATCTTGTCGGTGGTGATTACAGCAGTCTGTTCCCTATTCTGGATTCTGCTTTAAGCGGGGATATCTACGGGGCGCTCGATGGATTGTTCGGTACCCTGGGTACTATTTTTCCTACGGCTACTACTGCTGATTACAGTGACCTGATCTCCTGGCTTATGAACCACGGGATCCCGGATAGCTCGGACCTAGTATCATGGGGTGCGGATGCACTGAACCCGAAAGCGGGAAAAACCATTGTGGATCACTTTTACTCTTACTATATGGATTACCAGTTTGGAAAACGGTTTGACGGAGGTGCACAGATAACAAGCGGTATTACTTACGAACATTTAAACAGTCGGTCGGTTACTACGGGAACGCATAACAGTGATAATGTTGCGCTGTTTTTCCAGTATGACCAGCGCTTTCTGGATCGGCTGAGTGTTTCGCTGGGGGTACGTGGTGAGTATTACCGGGTGGACTCTCATTATAAAGAGGCGAAGACAAAAGTCTTTGGAGTGAGTATACCCTTTAAACCGATCTTCCGCGGAGGATTGAACTACCAGTTGGCTGATTACAGCTTTATCCGGGCTTCGTTTGGCCAGGGGTACCGTTATCCCTCTTTAGTGGAAAAATTTGCCCGTAAGGATATCGGGGGAGCGGGTGTATTTCCCAGCAAGGATCTGAAAGCGGAGAACGGATTTAATGCGGAACTTGGGCTGAAGCAGGGTTATAAGATCGGTGGTTTCCAGGGATTCTTAGATGTAGCCGGATTCTATACCCAGTATAAGGATATGATCGAGTTCCGTTTCGGCCTCTTTGATGGAGATGATTATATCTTTTTCAGTGATAATACACTCAATAACCTGTTAGCTGTGTTGAATCCGGTATTAAACGGTGACCTGGGGTTTGGAGCTACTTTCTACAATATATCGAAAGCCCGTATTTATGGGGTGGACCTCTCTACCTATGGTATACATAAGATCAGTAATAATGCGAATTTAACCTATAATCTGGGCTATGTTTATATACAACCGGAGGATGCTGATTATAAAGAAAAAAATGCGATTGAGGATGAGTATACTAACTCTTTGCAGATGAAGGAGAAATCTAATAATTCCAAATACCTGAAGTATCGTCAGAAACATACCATTAAGGGTACGTTTGATTATAACTGGAAGCGACTCTCTGTGGGTACCAATGTACAGTGGAAGAGCAAGACCCTGGCAGTAGATTACTTTATTGTGGACGAACGGGAGAATGAATACGGACAGTATGAAGTGATGGATTATGTACGCGATATTCTCTTTGGGAATACCGGCGGTGAGAATGGACTCTTTAGCGGTGAGACCCTGAACTCCTACTGGAAGAGAAAGAACAAGAGTTATTTTATTATGGACCTCCGGGCCGGTATAAAGGTTGTCCGCAACCTGCAGGTACAGATGACCATTAATAACCTGTTTAATAAAGAGTACAGTACCCGACCGATGGCAGTAGGTGCACCACGTACTTATGTGATGCAGGTGAAATATAATTTTTAAAGGAGACTGCTTTAATTCTTGCGACAGGAATTGCATAGGTATAGATGTGTCACGGGGGTAAGCCGATCATTCGGTTTACCCCCGTCCTTATTATATGGATTGTTTTAATTCTGCTCTACCCACACTAATTTATCGGTATCGTAACCCAGTTCGCGGGCTTTTTCAGGTATCTCTGTTTTACCTCTTCCGGCATGGTTTTTTCCCGGGACATCAGTCACAAATAGTAGTGATTCTTTCCTGCTACCAGTACATACCTGTAATATTCGTCAATATCTACTACATTGTACCCGGAGTAGAAGGGACCGAAGAAGGATACTTTTAATTTTCCCTCTTTAGGACTATCTATAAATTTAGCTTTTCCGATAACCTCTTCCCACTGCTGTTTTTTATAATTATATCCGCTGTTCACTACTTTAAGGCTTCCGTCTTCCCTGAGTGAGTAGTAGGCAGAGGTATTATTCATATTCTTTTCGAACCGGTAGTCAAGGCGGGCTATCTCGTACCATTTACCCAGGTACATTTCGGTATTGAATGGTTTCACTGCAGTGACTCCTTTGGGAATTGTTTTACAGGCGTTAAATACCGCTACAGCTCCCAGGGCCAGCAGGGAGCCTCCGAGTATATAGGTTACTTTTTTCATACTTTAGATATTTATTTATTACTCTCTATAACCTTTCTATCGGGTGAAAGGTTTAGGTGAATTTGCCTTCTTAGAAAGGTTTAACTTTCTTTGTTCTACGAATTATTTCAGGTCTTCTACATCTTTTGGAGTGAACGGGTGATTCTGTTCACCGGGAAAATATTTTTCCTCCAACGAGATAGAACATTTACAATGTTCAGATCAGGTCTTTCTGTTTTCCCGGGGATTCGTTTTGCTCAGCCCCGGGCTATTTATAGATCTCTTTCAGGGATTCTAAAGGATCTGTTTGACCGGATCCTTATAAACAAAGAGAGAGGACTGGCTGTTATGAAGAGATTGTTATTATATTGAAAAGTAGAACTATGAGCGAGAAATTTGTAATTACAGCACAGGATCATGTGATGGGGCCGGAAAATACTCCGGTAAAGATTATAGAGTATACTGATTATCAGTGTCCTTATTGCGGGGATGCTTATTATGTACTGAATGAAGTATTGAATTATATGGATAAAAAGGAGGTGCGTTTTGTATTCCGTAACTTTCCGTTGGTGCAACTTCATCCCTATGCCTTGCATGCTGCTGTAGCTGCGGAGGTGGCAGGAGCACAGAGTAAGTTCTGGGAAATGCACAATCTTCTTTTTGAGAACCAGGATAAACTGGAGGATTTTCATCTGTTGATGTATGCCCGTCACCTGGGACTTAATGAGGAGCAGTTTGAAACGGATTTCAGTGACCCGAGATTTTTACAAAAAGTACAGAAGGATTATGATTCCGGTATTCAGAATAAGGTAATGGGTACACCGACTCTCTTTATCAACGGACATATCTATGAAGGGGGGCTGAAATCTTCGGATATAATTGAGTATATGCAGGCGATGGTCTGATAAGAAAAGAGCTGATCTTCTCTGAATTCATGGTGGGAGTCTCTTTTCTGCCATGAATTTTTTTTGTCTTGTGTCGGGGATAGATCCCTTCAGGGTTTAAATAACAGAAATGGAAAGATACAAAAAACAGCTTTGAAGTCCGTCAGTACTTCAAAGCTGTTTCTTTAAATACTGGAATGTGTATTTAATACAACATACCGAACAATCGTTATACGATAGAATTACTTTTTCTTAGAATTCGAAGTAAAACGTTCGTTGGAATCTCTCGGTTGGTTACGAGCGTTGCTACCTCTACCTTCGCTTGAAGAAGAAGAGGAAGAAGAATTGGAATTTCTTCCTTTAGTTTCTAAACGACCACGAGAATCTCTTGGCTCAGATTTATCCTGCTGGCCTCTTGATGAATTTGATTTGTTTGTTTTCATAAAGATAAAATTTAATTATTAATAAACTAATTCATCGGGAATAAACACCCGTCACATGATTTTGTTTATATTTCAAAGCACCGTTTAGCTGTGTTCTATCAAAATATAAAACTGCAATTTAGAACCACTCAAAACAATATTGGTTCAAAATATTTCGATTCTTTTAATGATCTGAGCCGTGTTCACGGTAAATTTTAAGCTTGCTTATCAATTGTTTAAATGTAGAAATAGTTCTCCCGGAGTCTTTCTGGCAGCTTTGCCGCTTTACTCCGGAAATGAGAGAGGGAAAAACAGGAGAAGAATGGGGGGTCAGAGATCTATTTTCATACGGATCATATGAAGGCATTGAATGCCGTTCTCAAAGATCGGATGATCATAATGCTTTTCGAAGAAATCCAGATCTACTCCGTAAATGGTAAAACCACACTTCTGGTAAAGTGCCAGCTGCCCGATCCCGGCGTTGCCTGTACCTACTTCCAATACTTTGTAACCCTTTTCTTTCGCGGTTGCAATGGCATGCCGGATAAGGGCTTTTCCACATCCTTTTCCCTGGTAGGCTTCATCCACTGCCAGGTTGATGAGTTCGATAGTAAAGGGACGGGTGGGAAGAAGCACATAGATGCCGATGGTCTCCCTGTTCACTTGTCCGATATACATTTCACCCCGGTGAATATAGTCGGCTACGGCTGTAATGGATTCGTCTGCCAGGTAGAGCAGATGATAAGGTATTTCATCCTCGTGGGTTAGTTTTCTGATCTCCGGTTGCTGCATAAGTAATATTTAAGGTTGATTGTTGCCAATAATAAAAGACATAATAATACAGAACAGCCCGAATACTCCGTAAAAGATGCGGGTGCCTTTTCGGCCTAAGGTTCTTACAAAGAGCTCTGCATTGCGGGTGTTGAAGAACCACTCCCAGTTAAGGATGGCTGCCAGCAGTGAGACTGTGCCTGCTGCCAAAAATATTCCTTGTACCAGGTATTGCGGATTCATGGGTTAAAAGGTTATAAGGCGTGAACCGTTCTCCAACTCTTCAATAGTGACTTTTACGCTCTCCCGGGGTAAAAGTTCTTCGATCAGTTCCGGCCATTCGATAAAGCAGAGGTTCCCGCTATAGAGGTAATCTTCGTAACCGAAGTCGTACGCCTCTTCGGGACGGTTGATCCGATAGAAGTCGAAATGGTAAACAGGATCTGCTCCCGGTGCCTGGTATTCATTGATAATAGCGAAGGTGGGAGAGTTGATCACATCTTCTACTCCCAGTACTTCGCACACTGCTTTTATAAAGGTGGTTTTTCCCGCCCCCATCTTTCCGTAGAAAGCAAATATCTTCTGTCCGTCCATCTTTTCGATAAAGGTTTGGGCGGCTTCGTGGAGTTTATGGGGAGTTTTAATGAGTATTTCCATATTGGTTTTCGGGTTTTCTTTTTCCTGAAATTACAAAGATATAATTTTCCGGGAAATCTTCTCTATCCGGCAAGGGTTTTAATGAGTTTGCATACTCCGTAAATAAGGATGGAGAAGAATATAATAGAGGCTCCGGAGGGTACATTCAGGTAATAAGAGATAAAGAGTCCTCCTAAACAACCGATATAGCCGATTCCGATAGAGAGCCAGATGATCTTCTTAAAACTATAGGTAAATAAGTTGGCCGTCATCTGGGGGACGGTAAGCAGCGAGATCACCAATACAATACCTACCATCCTGAGACAGGCCATAATGGTTAGGGCAATGAAGAGCATCATTACATATTCCAGGAAAGTTACCGGTAGTCCCCGGGAGCGTGCAAATTCCCGGTCAAAGGCTATATAGAGAATGGTTTTTAGGAAGCAGGCGAAAAAAACGGAGAGAATCACTGCCAGCAAAAGCAGCATTCCTATATCGGTACGAGTAATGGTAAGAATGTTACCGAACAGGAAGGCGGAGAGGTCTGGAGCAAATCCGGCAGAGAGGAAAGTAAAGATAATACCGAGAGCCATACCAAAAGTCCAGAAAACGGCGATGGCAGAGTCTTCTCGCATATCCCTGCGTTTACTGAGCCATTCAATGCCAAAAGCAGAGAGTACTGAAAAAAGAGCGGCAGAAAGGATCGGGGAGATGCCTGCATAGAGTCCCAGGCCGATCCCTCCGAAAGAGGCGTGGGTAATACCTCCGCTGATAAAGACCAATCGGCGGGTTACAATATAGGTACCTACCATTCCGCAAACAATGCTGGCCAGAAGGCTACCCAACAGGGCGTGATGAAAAAATGTATAGTGTAAAAGATCCATCTGACTTACAAATAGGGGATTAATGAATACGGCGTTCACCGATCACCAGAAAAACTTCATCTTTCAGTGCATCGGGCAGGTTGATGTGGCGCAGTTGCAGACTCCGTACCCAACCGGCTACATCGGTCTCCTGCATGGTATAAAAGATTTCCCGGAACTCTTCTACCTTGGCCTCTGTATATCGCTGAGACTCTATACCGCTGTAACGGTCGAGCTCTTCATCGTCGTAATATTCAATCTGTTTGCTTACGGCAGCCAGCAGGCTCTCTTTTTCACAGGTAGCGTGTTGTCCGCAACACTCTGCATCTACCGTTACTACTTCGGACGTTTCTGCTTGTTCGCCGGATGCTACTCTTTGACGGATATCCCTGTTGTGGAAGTATCCCAGCAAAAGTGCCAGCAGGCCCAGTAAGCATAAACCTATGATCAATACTGTCATGAGAGGAGTTAAGTTTGATGCAAAGGTAATGATTTATTGTATTATCACTTCTTAAATGGAACACAAAACCACCTTTTAACTACGAAAGATTATCTCTTATTTGCATGTAAGAACCAAATCCTTTACCTTTGCCGTAAGTTTAATGCGATAAATACTTCAATGAAAATCTGAATATTACCTTATCCGAGTAAACCGTTTACTGATCGTTGTTTGTAAAACGATCCGGTAACATAGCCTGTACAGATGCAGGCGATGAGAGTATTTTACTCCGGGAAGAAAGGGAAGTGTAATTTCAGAAGTCTTATCTCTTTTTTACCGCTGCTCTTAGTGTATCTGTAGCCGATCGCAGGAAAAAAGGTAATTTACTCTGTCTGCTTCTCTTTTTACCGGAATGTGTTTTATATTTAAATGAATAGGAATATGTCTATTCTGATACAAAAACTTACTTATAAACATACTGATCAGGAAACCCTGTTTGAAGAACTCAGTTTTGTTGTGGAAAAGAGCGAAAAGGTAGCCCTGCTGGGAAACAACGGTACCGGTAAATCTACCTTGCTTCGTCTGGTACAGGGAGAATTAAAACCGGTTTCCGGAAGGATATTACTTAAGGGTAGTTACTGGTATGTACCTCAACAATTCGGGCAGTATGAAAGTTGTACGGTGGCGCAGGCATTGGGTGTGGCCGTAAAAACAGAAGCCTTGCATCAAATTTTAGAGGGTGCGGTCACGGAGGAAAATTTATCTGCTTTGGAGGATGACTGGGAGGTAGAGGAGCGGGCTGTTGCTTCATTGGCTTACTGGGGACTGGAAGCGGTTGGCCTGCAGACTCCGTTCCGGTCTTTAAGCGGGGGAGAGCGTACCCTTGTTTTCTTAGCCGGAATAAATCTGCATGACTCCGAAATTCTTTTGCTGGATGAGCCTACCAACCATATAGATTGCAAAAACCGTGAAAAACTTTATAACTATATACCCTACTTACGTGCTGCCATACTGGTTGTAAGCCACGACCGGATGTTGTTAGAACAGTTACCTCTTACGATGGAACTAACCAAAAGCGGCATAAAGCGGTATGGTGGGAGTTATTCTTTTTACAAGGAACAGAAAGAGGTGGAGGAAAAAGCGCTTGAAGAGGAGATCCGGTCGAATGAAAAGATGCTGAAACAGGCACGACGGAAAGCACAGAAAACAGCAGAAAAGAAGCAGAAACAGGAAGCCCGTGGAAAAAAGCAAGTGCGGAAAAGCGATGGTCCCCGTATCCTGAATAATGCTTTGCAAGATAAGGCCGATAAAAGCAGTGCCCGGATGCAGGGAGAGCATACAGAAAAGATAGGACGGGTCGGAGAAGAACTCTCCCGGCTCCGGCTGGAGGTGCCTGACAGGAACCGGATGAAAATAGATCTGGGTTCTTCCGGGCTTTATGCGGGAAAGATCCTTTTAAAAGTATCTGGGATAAATTTCAGTTATCCGGAAAAGAACCGGTCTGGTCTTCTCCTTTATCGTTAGAGATACGCAGCGGGGAGCGGATCGCTTTTTCCGGAGCCAATGGATGTGGTAAAAGTACTCTTTTAAAGATACTTATGGGGAGACTGATTCCTTCGGGAGGAGAAGTTTACCGGACGGCAGGGATAAAGACTGTTTATCTGGATCAGGATTATTCACTGATCCATAATGAACGGACGGTATATCAGTAACTGGAAACGATAAACAGTCGTCATCTTCCTGAACATGAACTGAAAATCCTACTTCATCGCTTTCTTTTCCCGCTTCCGGTATGGGATAAAAAGTGTCGTTTCCTCAGTGGTGGGGAGAGAATACGGCTGGCACTTTGTTGTCTGATGGTGGGAGAACAGTCGCCCGATCTTTTTATCCTGGATGAACCTACCAATAACCTGGATATTACTAATCTGGAAATTCTTACTTCGGTAGTGAAAGAGTATAAAGGAACAGTCGTGGCGGTGTCGCACGATGAACTATTTTTAAAGAAGATCGGGATAGAGCGGTATGTAGAATTATTTTAGTTTGATACAGTTGGGATAACTTCCATCTTTAAAAAGTTCTTTAATAAAAGAGGTGTTTTGTGTGTAATATTCTTTGTTTTATCTAAAATCAAAGGTTTATTGTTCAAAGTCAAAGAAAAAAACAGGGATCATCTATATCTTTGTTACCCGCAAAAGAATTAAAATTGCAGGAATTCTTATAAACTTGTATACCGTATTGGAAAAGAGTGTTTAATCACAATGCAACAATAAAAATATGAAACAGAAAATGCAATGTTTTAAATGGATGTTACTATTAACGATCGGATTCTTTGTGGAGACTTCGGCGCAAAAGGTCCATAATCCGATTGTCTGGGCAGATATTCCTGATATGTCAATGGTTCGGGTGGGTGATACCTATTATATGAGTAGTACCACTATGCATATGAATCCCGGAGTACCTATTATGAGATCGAAAAACCTGGTTGATTGGGAAATTGTAAGTTATGCGTACGATATACTGGGTACAATCGATGATTTTGAAATGGCCAACGTGAAGAATGCGTATGGAGGAGGTACCTGGGCGAGCAGTATCCGCTATCATAACGATACATTCTATGTATCAATTTTCTCCAATAACAGTAACCTGAATTATCTGTTCTATACTAAAGACCCTGCTAAAACTCCCTAGGAAAAGATAGAGTATCGGCCTAAGATCCATGACCACTCCCTCTTCTTTGACGATGATGGGAAAATATACATCATAAGCTGCGGAGGAAAGGTCGGAATCCGTGAAATGAAAAGCGATCTGAGCGGTGTGGATGAATCTACGGAACAAGTATTGATCCGCGATGCGGATGCCATCACAGGAAAAGAGAGAGGGCTTTCGGCAGAAGGAGCCCAGATATTTAAAGTCAACGGGAAATATTATATTTTCCTTATTACATGGCCAAAAAACGGTATGCGTACTGTATTGCTCTATCGGGCAGATCATATCATGGGTCCTTATGAAGGAAAAGTGGTGCTGGAAGATCAAGGCATAGCCCAGGGTGGTTTTATTGATACACCGGATGGGAAATGGTACGGTTATTTCTTCGGAGACAGGGGAGCGGTAGGACGGATCCCCTATCTGGTTCCGATAGAGTGGGAAGATGAATGGCCTGTTTTCGGAGAGAAGGGTATAGTTCCGGAATTTCTGGATATACCGGCAGAACAGCCTGTTATGCCGCAAGTGGTGGGTAGTGATGATTTCTCCAGAAAAGAGGGAGAGCGTGACCTGCCTCTGGTCTGGCAATGGAACCACAACCCTGCGAATGCATATTGGTCTGTAACCGAACGACCGGGATGGTTGCGTTTAAAGACTTTTATGCTCACTAATAGTTTGGTCAATGCTAAGAATACGCTTACACAACGCACTTTCGGTCCTCAATGTACCGGTGAAACAGCTATAGAGGTAACCCATATGAAAGAGGGTGACTTTGCGGGATTGGGGCTTTTGCAACAAAAATATGGAATAGTAGGGGTTAAAGTAGAGAACGGAAAGAAATATATAGTAGCCGGGAATGCTCAGAAAAGTGATCGGGTAAATGAGAACTACGAGCAGATCGATGAAATACCTTTGGAAAAAGGATAAGGTATACTTGAAAGTAGAGTGTGATTTCAAAGATCAGGCAGATACCGGTTATTTTTATTACAGTACGGATGGTAAGACCTGGAGGGAGATAGGCAATCCTTTAAAAATGGAGTATACATTGACTCATTTTATGGGGTATCGGTTTGTCCTCTTTAATTACGCAACAGAGCAGACCGGGGGATATGTGGATTTTGACTATTTTAATGTAGATAGTAAAATTTCCCGTTAATCAACAGACTGCTTCTATTATAAAGGATGGAAGTCAGGATAGACTTCCATCTTTAACTATGTTTTCTATTCTTGCCCGGGGTAAAGTATCACACTGTCTCGGGCTTTTTGTAATATTACCTGTGTATGAAAAAGAAAAAACGAATCTCCTTATAAAATTCTCTCCTCTTTCTTTTTTTTGTATTTTTGCCGATCATCCTATAAAATAGTATTGAATTGTATGAGAAAAGAAAGACCGCTTATACTGATCTCCAATGACGACGGTGTATGGGCTAAAGGGATTAACGAACTGGTACGGTTTATCCGCCACCTGGGTGAAATTGTCGTAATGGCACCCGACTCTCCCCGTTCGGGTAGTGGGTGTGCGCTTACCGTTGTATCTCCTGTTACGTACCGTATGGTAAAAAAGGAAGAGGGTGTAACTATCTATCAATGTTCGGGTACTCCCACGGATTGTGTTAAGCTGGCCCTTCACACTATACTCGACCGGAAACCTGATCTGGTCATCGGAGGTATTAACCACGGAGATAATTCGGCAGTCAATGTACACTACTCCGGTACGATAGGCATTGTCATTGAAGGGTGTCTAAGGGGAATTCCCTCCATAGGTTTTTCCTTATGTGACCATCGGGCGGAGACCGACTTTCAGCCTGCTGCCTTGTTTATTGCACAGATCACGGAAAAGGTTCTTACCGCCGGGCTTCCTTCCGGAGTTTGCCTAAATGTAAATATCCCGGTGGTCCCGGCCTATAAAGGGATCAAAGCAACGACCCAGGCCAAAGGGTATTGGGATTGTGAATGGGAACCGTGTCCTCGTTCTAACGGTGATCCTTATTTCTGGCTTACAGGGCGTTTTGTAGAGAGGGAGCCGGATACCGATACAACCGACTACCGGGCTTTACAGGAGGGATACATTACAGTGACTCCCATTACGGTAGATCTGACGGCGTATGGTTTTGTGGAACAGTTACAGAAGATGCTTTCCTAACTATATAGAGTGCCTGTATGAAATACTTTATTATTGTCGGGGAAGCGTCTGGCGATCTGCATGCTTCGCATCTGATGGCTGCTTTGAAAGAAGTGGATAAAGAGGCCGATTTTCGTTATTTCGGAGGTGACCTGATGGCGGCAGAAGGCGGAAAGTTACTGAAACACTATAAAGAGATAGCCTATATGGGATTTGTTCCGGTACTTCTCAACCTACGCACTATTTTTGCCAATATGAAACGGTGTAAAGAGGAGATCGTTGCCTATCAGCCCAATGTGGTTATCTTAGTGGATTATCCGGGCTTTAACCTGTCGATCGCTAAATTTGTTAAATCACAGACCGGTATTCCGGTTTTCTATTATATATCTCCCAAAATATGGGCCTGGAAGGAATACCGTATCAAAAACATCAAACGGGATGTAGACGAGATGTACTGTATTCTCCCTTTTGAGGTTGACTTTTACCGGAAACATAACTACTCGGTACACTATGTAGGGAACCCTACGGTCGATGAAGTGGTCCTTTTTAAAGCCAATTGCCGGGAAACTTTTCAGGAGTTCTCTACCCGGCATGCACTTTCGGATAAACCGGTTATTGCTTTACTGGCGGGTAGCCGCAGGCAGGAGATCAAGGATAATCTGCCCGATATGCTGAAAGCAGCCTCGCAGTTTAAGGATCATCAGCTGGTACTGGCCGGTGCGCCCGGTATTGAACCTGATTATTATCAGAAGTTTACCGGTAAGTATCCGGTAACTGTGATCTATGGAGAGACCTATCCTCTACTAAGCCATGCCCGGGCTGCCCTGGTGACCTCCGGTACTGCTACGCTGGAAACGGCTCTTTTCGATGTTCCGCAGGTAGTCTGTTATCATACTCCTATAGGGAAGGTGATCGCTTTCCTGAAGAAGCATGTTCTTTCGGTTAAGTATATCTCTCTGGTTAATCTGATAAAAGACAAGGAGGTAGTAAAAGAGTTGGTAGCCGATACGATGACAGTAGAAAATATGCAGAAAGAACTTTCCCGCCTCCTGGAGGATCCCGCTTATCGGAGGCATATGCTGGAAGACTATCAAGAGATACATAACCGGCTGGGAACTCCGGGAGCTCCCCGTAAGGCTGCCGGGTCTATATACCACCAGTTGTTAAACTCCCCGAATTAAGATTTATTAAGGAACTAATGTGCAGTAAATTTGTTTGTTATGTATTTTAATCATAGATAAAACAAAATAAATG
>JAJPZL010000048.1 GCA_021204375.1 Bacteroides sp. | reverse complement strand
ATTTATAATAACATGGCGAATGTAATAAAAATACGTAAAGGCCTGAATATTAATCTGAAGGGAAAGGCTCAGGAGAAGCTTTTCGAGGTGAAGGATCCCGGTTTCTATGCACTGGTACCGGACGATTTTCACGGTGTGACCCCTAAAGTGGTGGTACGCGAGCAGGAATATGTGATGGCCGGGGGAGCTTTGTTTATTGACAAAAATCATCCCGAGGTAAAATTTGTCTCTCCTGTCAGTGGGGTGGTAACCTGCGTAGAAAGGGGAGAACGCCGTAAGGTAATGAATATTACGGTAGAGGCAACCAACGAACAAGACTACGAAGAGTTTGGAGTAAAACAGGTTTCGGGACTCTCCGGAGAAGAGGTAAAGAATTCGCTATTGCAGGCTGGTCTGTTTGCCTTTATCCGCCAGCGTCCCTACGATGTGGTGGCAGATCCTTCTGCTGAGCCGAAAGCTATTTTTATTTCGGCTTTCGATTCAAAACCTCTGGCACCTAACTTCGAATTTGTGCTGAAAGGACAGGAAAAAGATTTTCAGACAGGACTCGATGCCCTGGCAAAACTGGCTAAGACTTATCTCGGTATTTCTGCTTCACAAACAGCTACTGCACTGACACAGGCAAAGAATGTGGAGGTGAATGTGTTTGATGGACCTGATCCTGCGGGAAATGTAGGGGTACAGATCAACCATATTGCTCCGATCAATAAGGATGAGGTGGTATGGACGATCGGTCCCGAGGAGGTGATCTTTATCGGACGGCTGTTCAACACAGGACGCATCGATCTTACCCGTACTGTTGCTTTGACCGGTTCTGAAGTGATGGAACCTGCTTACTGTAAATTAAAGGTGGGTGCGCTGCTGACTCCGGTATTTGATAAAAGGGTGAAAAGAGAGAGAGACCTTCGCTATATCAGCGGGAATGTACTTACCGGTAAAAAAGTTTCGCCCAACGGTTTTCTGGGAGCTTTTTCCACACAGCTTACGGTTATTCCTGAAGGGGATGATATCCATGAAATGCTGGGATGGATCATGCCCCGTTTGAATGATTTCAGTGTGAACCGCTCTTATTTCAGTTGGATCACCGGACTTTTCAATAAAAAACGTGAATATGTATTGGATGCCCGTGTCAAAGGAGGAGAGCGTCACATGATCATGTCCGGCGAATATGACAAAGTATTCCCGATGGATATCTATCCCGAATACCTGATCAAAGCTATTCTTACCGGCGATATTGACAGGATGGAAGCCCTGGGTATATATGAGGTAGCTCCCGAAGATTTTGCCTTGTGTGAGTTTGTTGACTCTTCTAAACTGGAACTCCAGAAGATTGTCCGTGCAGGACTGGATCTGCTGCGTCAGGAAATGAGCTAAGAGAAGAATATTAACCTAATTAAAGAGTATAACATTTAAAGCGTTAAGAAATTTTTTCGATAAGATAAAGCCCAACTTTATAGAGGGTGGTAAACTCTCGATGTTCAGATCGGTTTTCGACGGATTCGAAACATTCCTGTTCGTTCCGAATGAAACCTCTAAATCGGGAACCCATATCCACGATTCGATTGACAGTAAACGGATCATGTCGGTCGTTATTATTGCGTTGGTACCGGCATTGTTGTTCGGTATGTACAACATCGGATATCAGCACTTCCTGGCTATCGGCACTCAGGCCGGCTTCTGGGAGATGTTTGTCTTTGGTCTTCTGGCGGTATTGCCTAAAATTTTAGTATCATACATTGTCGGTCTGGGAATTGAGTTTATTATAGCCCAGTGGAAAGGGGAGGAGATCCATGAAGGATTCCTGGTATCGGGTATCCTGATCTCTATGGTTGTTCCGGTGGACTGTCCGCTCTGGATCCTGGCCGTAGCTACTGCTTTCTCGGTAATCTTTGCCAAAGAGGTTTTCGGAGGTACCGGTATGAATGTGTTTAATATTGCACTGGTGGCCCGTGCATTCCTTTTCTTTGCCTATCCTACACAGATGTCCGGGGATACGGTATGGGTAAAAACAGATAGTATTCTGGGAATAGGTAGCGGGCAGTTGGTTGATACTTATACGGGAGCCACTGCGCTGGGACAGGCTGCTACAGCCTCCGGGGATGTGGTAATTACCAATATACTGGGGCAACCCCTTTCTATCTGTGACATGGTGACCGGACTGATGTCGGGGTCTATCGGAGAGACCAGTGTGATCGCTATTCTTCTGGGAGCTGCCCTGTTGCTTATTACAGGCATTGCCAGCTGGAAAATCATGTGCTCTGTATTTGTGGGAGGAGCTTTTATGGGACTTATCTTTAATACATTCGGTTCTGAGACCAATACGATGGCCCAGCTGCCCTGGTTTGTACACCTGATCCTGGGTGGTTTCTGTTTTGGTGCTGTGTTTATGGCTACCGACCCGGTTACAGCAGCCCGTACGGAGACCGGTAAATATATCTACGGATTCCTGATCGGGGTAACGGCTATTGTTATCCGCGTGCTTAACCCGGGATATCCCGAAGGGATGATGCTGGCTATCCTGCTTATGAACATTTTTGCTCCGCTGATCGATTACTATGTAGTACAAAGCAATATCGACCGTCGTATGAAACGTGTAAAAACTACTTCTAACCTATAAAACCGAAAAGAATGAATACCAATAGTAATACGTATACTATCGTTTATGCTTCGGTAATAGTTATTATCGTTGCATTTGTACTGGCTTTTGCGTCTGCTTCGCTCAAGGAGCGTCAGGATACCAATGTGGAATTTGATAAGATGAAACAGATACTCAGTTCTCTGGGAGTAGATACCAAAGGACAGGATGTTTCCGAACTCTATACTAACTATATTCAGAAAGATATGATCGTGAACGCTGCCGGGCAGGTTCTTGCAGAGAACGGAGGTTTTTCGGTGGATGTTGTACAGGAAGCGGGCAAAAAATTGGAAGATCGTCAGTTGCCTCTTTATATCAGTGAAATAAACGGAGAACTGAAATATATTGTTCCTTTGCGAGGAACCGGCTTGTGGGGACCTATCTGGGGGTACATTGCCCTGGACGAGGATTATGATACCATCTACGGTACTTACTTTTCCCATCAGGGAGAGACCCCGGGACTTGGTGCAGAGATCACTACCGATAAATTCCAGCTTCCTTTTAAGGGAAAACGCATCAAAAGGGATGGAGAGCTGGTTTCGGTGGCTGTGGTAAAACCCGGTAAGACCCTGAATAACCAGGATTATGTGGACGGTATCTCCGGAGGTACTATTACTTCTGTGGCTGTGGAGCAGATGATCAAGGATTGTCTGATGCAGTACAGTAATTTTTTAATTAAAATAGAAGGAGAGTAATATATGAGCAGTTTATTTTCCAAACAGAATAAAGCTATATTTTCAGGACCTGTCAACCTGAATAACCCGGTTACCGTACAGGTTCTTGGTATCTGTTCTGCACTGGCTGTAACGGCAAAACTGGAGCCGGCTATCGTAATGGGGCTTTCGGTAACTGTGATCCTGGCTTTTGCCAATGTTATTATTTCGTTATTACGGAATACGGTTCCCAGCCGTATCCGTATTATTGTGCAGCTTGTCGTAGTGGCTTCATTGGTAACTATTGTAAGTGAAGTGCTCAAAGCTTTTGCTTACGATGTGAGTGTACAGCTTTCTGTATATGTCGGACTTATCATTACCAACTGTATCCTGATGGGACGTCTGGAGGCGTTTGCCATGGCAAACCGGCCCTGGGAATCGTTCCTGGATGGAGTGGGCAACGGATTAGGATATGCCTTAATTCTTATTATTGTGGGATTCTTCCGCGAACTACTCGGATCGGGAACTTTGCTGGGTTACCATGTAATCCCGGATGTTGTGTATGAAGCCGGGTATCTGAATAACGGTTTGATGCTGATGCCGCCGATGGCACTTATTATCTGTGCAGTGATTATCTTGGTACAGCGTGCCCGTTATAAAGAGATGCAGGAAAAGTAATAATCCCGTAAAAAACGAAAAGAAATGAATGAATATTTAAGTCTGTTTGTAAAGTCGATTTTTGTCGACAATATGATATTCGCCTACTTTCTGGGGATGTGCTCTTACCTGGCAGTTTCCAAAAATGTAAAAACAGCAGTAGGGTTGGGTATAGCGGTTATTTTTGTACTTCTGGTTACTGTTCCTGTGAACTACCTGCTGGAGAACCATGTCCTGAAGCCGGATGCCCTCATAGAAGGTGTTGACCTAAGCTTTTTAAGTCTGATCCTCTTTATTGCCGTCATTGCTGCTATTGTGCAACTGGTAGAGATGATCGTAGAACGTTTTAGTCCTTCACTGTATGCCTCCCTGGGTATTTTCCTGCCGCTAATTGCTGTGAACTGTGCCATTATGGGTGCTTCTCTTTTTATGCAGCAAAGAGAATTTGTGAATGTGGGAATGGCTACTACCTATGCTTTAGGATCGGGTGTGGGTTGGCTGCTGGCTATTGTCGGACTGGCTGCTATCCGCGAAAAGATGGCCTATTCGCATGTGTTTGCTCCTCTGCGCGGACTGGGTATTACCTTTATTGTAGTGGGACTCATGGCGATGGCATTTATGTGCTTCTCCGGATTGAAAATTTAATTAGGGTTTAATATTAAAAGATAAAACAATGATATTAGCAATTAATCCGACCATGATCGGTACGAGTATAGGAGTGTTTCTGGTAATTATCCTGTTGCTCGTTATTATCCTTCTGGTTGCTAAAAACTATCTCTCTCCCTCCGGAAAGGTAAAGGTTACCATCAACGGCGATACGGAAGTAGAGGTAGAGAGTGGCTCCAACCTGTTGACCACACTGGCCAATAACAAAATATTCCTGCCCTCTGCCTGTGGTGGAGGTGGCTCCTGCGCACAGTGCCGTTGCCAGGTAGAAGAGGGAGGGGGAGAGATTCTTCCGACTGAAAAAGTACATTTTTCCCGTAAAGAGCAGAAAGCCAACTGGCGCCTGGGATGCCAGGTAAAGGTAAAACAGGACATGACTATTAAAGTGCCTGAATCTGTACTGGGCGTGAAGAAGTGGGAGTGTGAAGTGGTATCCAATAAGAATGTGGCTACCTTTATCAAAGAGTTTATCGTAAAACTTCCCGAAGGTGAGCACCTGAATTTTACTTCGGGAGGATATATCCAGATCGATATTCCCAAGTACAATATCAAATTCTCCGATTACGATATTGAAGAGCGTTTCCGGGGCGACTGGGATAAGTTCAAAATGTGGGATCTTACCTGCGTAAATAACGAAGAGACCATGCGTGCTTACTCTATGGCCAACTATCCGGCTGAGGGAGATATTGTAATGCTCAATGTACGTATTGCGACTCCTCCGTTCGACCGGGCTACCGGTGGATTTATGAAGGTACCTCCGGGTATCTCTTCCTCCTATATCTTCTCCCTCAAACCGGGTGATAAGGTAATGATATCGGGACCTTTCGGGGAGTTCCACCCGCTGCTGGATTCGGATCGCGAAATGTTATATATCGGTGGTGGAGCCGGTATGGCGCCGCTCCGTTCGCATGTACTTCATTTGCTTAATACGCTGAAGATCACTGATCGTAAAATATCTTACTGGTATGGTGCCCGTTCGCTCAACGAAGTATTCTACGAAGAGGACTTCCGCAAGCTTGAAAAGGAGTTCCCGAATTTTAGTTTCCACATTGCATTGAGTGAACCGCTACCGGAGGATAACTGGACGGGGCCTGTTGGTTTTATCCACAATGTGATCCACGATAATTACCTGAAGGATCATGAGGCTCCGGAAGATATCGAGTACTACATGTGTGGTCCCGGCCCGATGGCTAAGGCAGTAGAAAAGATGTTGTATGACCTGGGAGTTCCCCGCAATATGCTGATGTTTGACGACTTCGGTGCATAATTGGATGTTGGTTCTCAATCTATATAGAAGAAGGTATCCCGGACGGGATACCTTCTTTTTATTTTCTCTGTCCGGTATAGATCTTTCTTACTAAAACTTACCAATGATCAATACGGGGTTGTCATCTTCCCGAAGATCTTCCGCTATCTCTTTGAGTCTTCCGGAAGTGATCTGATCCTTATTCTCCACCAAATGATCGGCAGCCATAAAAAAGAAGATCTCTTCTTGGTTATCTGCGGGCTGAAACCAGGATTGGTCTTCGTTGAAAGCAAGAGGAAGGTAGCGGCATAGCATATCATCCGCAACAGAGGTATAGGAGCTGCCTTTTCCTGTGGATCTATCATAGATATTCAGGCATTTCTTTCCCGAACCATAAGAGGTGAAAAACAGCTTCTCTCCGGCTTCAAACAGATCGTAAGTGGAATTAATGTAATTCATTCGGTTGAATTGCTGGAAAAACGCCCTTATATCTTCGTGATCTTTTTCATAAAAAGAGCGGGGAACGTTCTTTTTACCCTGTTCGTAGGAGATAATGTATAACGGCAGCACTCCATCGGGTGAAATTTTGTAAATGGTATCATTAAAAGCTTCGAAAAAAAGTATTCCTTCGCTGGCCGGATAGAAATTACGATGGGTTATAATGTGCAGATAATCCTTTTTATCTTCATCTACCCGGTAAAAAGATCCTGCCACCCGGTAGTCGCTTAACCGCTTGATCGGGTAGGGATCCTCCGGAGTGGTATTATTACCACTGTACAGGTAGAGATCTTCTTTATAGCGGGTCATCATACCGGCATAAAAATCCAGCGGATATTCCTGCCGGAACTCTCCCTGCAAAGTGTAGCTTAGTAGCTTTTGCTGCCATCCGTCCAGAATAAGGATCTCTTCCCGGTTCTCATCTACCAGAAAATCAGTAAGAGCGTGGTACTCTTCCGGCCCTTTTCCGTTGCGGTCAAACTTGCGGATGAATGTACTGTTGCGGTTGAACACCAACAAACTCTTTTCACTTTTTACATACAATCCCGTAGCTGTAAGCTGGCATTTATTACCGGATCCGATCAGGGAGAGGTTTGTTGTTTCGAGTTGTACCGGAGTGAGTTCCGAAAATAGGTGGGAGAGTGTAATTTCCGATGATTCAGGGGTAATATAAATTGTTTCATACTCCGGATCGTTCCAGGAAGAGGAACAACCCGGCAATGAACAGACTACTACCAGCCAGGCGATCGTTTTTGTTTGTATTCTCTTCATATATCTGTTGTTTTCGGGTTGCAAAAGGCAACCTGGAAGGTGTATATTATGGCTGTACTTCCGGTAACTTTGCCCACTCTTTCTCTATATAGTTTTTGGAGGCATCTACAGCAATCAGTACCTGATCGTTACCACTCATATATCCACCATCATACTGAAAAGTGACGATCTTACTATCAAATTCGCCTATATAACGGAGTGTTCCATCCTGGGTACTGTACCACCATACATTTTTTCTGGTACCGCTGATCTTACTTAAATCTATCTCCATAGGCCGTCCGCTGTAATTGTAAACCAACAGGTAGTCGTTACCTCGGGTGGCAACGGCACGGTCGTAACGTTCGCCGTTAATACCTGCGATCACCGATTGATCCGGTATACGCTCAAAGAAGGGAAAAGTGAGCATCAGGTTCTTAAGGTATTTCATCTGGTTAAAACCGGGATCTTTCAGGGTATCGTACCAGGGGGTAGAGGCACCATAAGCCTGGGTGATTCCGGGGCGCATAAATTGCATGATGGAATTGTTCCCGTAGGTATGGCCGAAGGATCCGGCGAAGACCGACCAGTAAGCGTAACGGCGTACATCGCCGTCGTGCCAGCGGGGTTGAGTGGGGTCGTGAAGTCCCTGAGGGATGCCTTCATAAATCGGTTCGCCGTCTACAATGGGTTTAAGGGGTGTCAGAGCCGTTGCGGCTTCTACAAAACGCCAGTTATCCTCTTCCGTATTCTCCCGGATGGAGTAATCACCGTCGCCTTTCCGCTGTCCGTAGCGGCGGTGACCGCTCTGGAACATATTAAAGTCAAGCCAGGGAGCGTCGTTGAACCATATTGCGGAAGAGGTTCTGCCGAAGGGATGGAAAGTCATCAGGTGGTTCCGGTCGATGGAACGGATAGTGGTAGCCAGGGCCTCCCATACTTCCGGCTTTACATCGCCTCTTACATCTCCTCCGATCAACCAGATAATATTGGGAGAGTCTTTATAGCGTTCTGCCAGGAATTTGCCGTAGGCCTCTACCTCTTTTACATCCATGTCACCCCGTTTGACCAGTCCGCCCCAGATACATACCATACCCACGTAGATACCTTTGTTTGCAGCTGTTTCGATAATATAGTCCATGTGGTCCCAGTAACCGTATACTCTTTTGCGGTCGATGTTTTTAAAGTTGAATCCGTTCACGTGGGAGTATTTTCCATACCGGTTGATGGAAGGAACATTATTAAGTGTATGTACCTGTACTACATTGTATCCGGCCTGTCTGCACTGCTCCAGGTAATAAGCGGCTTCGTCCCGGTCGGTACGCTGGGGTAGGAGCCATCCTGTTTCGCCCAGCCAGAAAAAGGGGGTACCGTCCTCGTGCCTGAGATACCGGCCTTCCGTGGATACCTGTAATTTACCGTGTTGCCAGGGAATGTAGGTTTGGGCAGAAAGGGAATAGAGGGTAATACCTATGAGTAGCAAAGTAATTATGCGGTGTCTGATCTTCATGAAAGAGTCGGTTTTGATGGATGCAGGACAAATATAAATGATTTTTCGGATAGATGAAGTAAAGTGAATGGGATTGTTTGAGGAGTAATTTATTATCTTTGGAGAAACGAAATAAAAGTCGGGATTGCAGATAGATATATAATTGTAAATTCATCATAACAGCGGGATGGTAAAAGCATCGGATGAGTATTACTTTTTTAAGGAGGAACCCCAGAAAAGTTGTCTTTTAGCTCTCAGGGAGTTTATTCTGGCTCAGGACCCGGAGATTACAGAGACCCTGAAATGGGATATTCCCTGTTTTTATTACGGGAAAAAGATAGGTTGTTATCTCTCGGTGGAGATAAGAACGGGTGATTCTTATCTTTTAATGGTAGAGGGAAAGTATCTGGAACATCCCGGGCTTGAGGCGGGCGGGCGGAAGAGGATGAAGATATTCCGGGTGAATGCCGGAGAAGATATTCCGGTAGAGTCCCTGGGTGAAATGCTCCGGGAGGCGTTGGGATTGTATAAGAACGGAGTGCTTCGGGCGGGAAAGAGCCGGTAGGGTTACACCGGAACAGAGCTTGTGGCATGGGTATCTCCTGAAGGAAATTCCTGTATATAAACCGGAGGTGCCTTCCGTATTATATATTTATTCTTCTTTCTCTTTCTTCTCTTCACCGGGAATACGGAAAGCTGTGTAGAGTTCTATAAAAGTTCCGATGGTAAGTGCGGCGATCCATTCATTTCCATGGGTGGTAACCATTAATATGCCTGCCATAAGCAGGAAAAAGCTACCAAACATCTGTTGCCTGTAAAGTCTTTTCAGCACAAAATTAGTTCCTTTATAGAGGTTGTTTACCTGTGCAATGGCGATCAGGGTGGCTCCCGGCAGATACAGGTAAGGAGTCAGGTCCCGGTAAGGCATATAGAGCACTACGCCTGCCAGAAGCAGGATGGCTCCTGTTATAAAAAGAAGGGGTAGAAGCTTTTTCATGGAATCATTTTTCAAAGACGAATACATCTTCATTAGGCTTTTTCATGAGGTATTTTTCCCGGGCAATTTTCTCCAGTGCTTCGGGATTGGTTGCCAGTTCGTTCAATAGTTCGGTGCTCTTCTGATACTCTTTCTGGTATCGTTCGATCTCGCTATTCAGCTGGTTGATCTCATGCCTGTACTTAGCACGGCGAACCAGGCTATTCTCATCCAGAAAGCCGATAATAAGCCCGAATGCGACGACAGTGATCACATATTTGTGCCTGCCTATAAAGTTCCAGAATGAAAGCAACTGAGTCATAAAATAGCCTACTGTTAATGCTTCACAAAGATAGAAATATTTTCTAACCATCGGTGTATTAATCCACAAAATAATGTACATTTGCACAATCAGTAAAAAAGCAATCCCTCGTTATGGAAAACTATATTGTATCAGCTCGAAAGTATCGACCCGCCACATTTGAGTCGGTTGTAGGGCAGAGGTCTCTTACAACCACTTTAAAAAATGCGATCGCCCGGCAAAAACTAGCGCATGCCTACCTGTTCTGCGGTCCGCATGGGGTAGGGAAGACTACCTGTGCCCGTATCTTTGCCAGGACCATTAACTGCCTGAATGTAGCTCCTACGGGAGAGGCCTGCGATGAGTGCGAATCGTGCCGGGCATTTAATGAGCAGCGTTCTTACAATATTCATGAGCTGGATGCGGCCTCCAATAATTCGGTAGATGATATCCGTACGCTGGTAGAGCAGGTACGTATACCGCCCCAGATCGGAAAGTATAAGGTCTATATTATCGACGAGGTCCACATGCTTTCAACGGCTGCTTTTAATGCCTTCCTGAAAACATTGGAGGAGCCTCCGCGCTATGCTATTTTTGTACTGGCTACTACGGAGAAGCATAAAATACTTCCTACCATTCTTTCCCGCTGCCAGATCTATGATTTCAGCCGGATCAGTGTAAGCGATATGGTAGATCACCTAGCTCATGTGGCTGCGCAGGAGGGTATACAGGCAGAGCCGGAAGGACTTACTGTCATTGCACAGAAAGCGGACGGAGGGCTTAGGGATGCTCTCTCAATCTTTGACCAGGTAGCCAGTTTTACCGGTGGGAATATCTCCTATAAAAATGTCATTGAGAACCTGAATGTACTGGATTATGAATACTATTTCAGGCTGACGGATTATTTCCTGGAAGGAAAGGTTACGGAATCGTTACTGCTCTTTGACCAGGTACTTAAAAGCGGTTTTGACGGGAACCAGTTTATCACCGGGCTCTCTTCTCACTTCAGGGATCTGCTGGTGAGCCGGGATGAGTCTACACTGCCCCTGCTGGAAGTAGGAGCGGCTATCCGCCAGCAGTACCGTACGCAGGCTCAGAAGTGTCTACCTGCTTTTCTTTATAAAGCCATTAAGCTGGCGAATGAATGCGATCTGAATTACCGGGTAAGCCGGAACAAAAGGCTGCTGGTGGAGCTAACGCTGATCCGGCTAGCCCAGCTTGTAGAGGATGATACTGAGGGGTCGGGGCGTAGCCCGCAACCCGCTATAAAACCCATTGCCTCTTCACACCCGGCTCAGCCACAGGCTTCTGTTGCTCCCATACCGCAACAACCAACGGTGCAACAACCGGTACAGGCTGCCGGGGCCCCGGTTAATCCGGCTGTGCAGGCACGAACGACCACTACCACTGCTGCGCTGCAGGTAGCTCCTTCACAGACTCCGCCTGTGCATAGCAATACGGATATCCAGGAACTGTTGCAGGCCAGACCGGAAAAAAAGATTCCTGTCATGCAGGCAGGAAGTATGGGAGTTTCGATCAAGGGGCCCCGGAAGGAGGCACAGGTTCAGGAGAAAAAAGCTGAAAAAATTATCAATACAGCTGCGCAGGAGGATTTCATATTTAATGAAAAAGACCTCAATTTTTACTGGAAAGAGTATGCTATGACCCTGCCGCTTGAGCACCGTGCTTTTGCTGCCCGTATGCTCCATGTAAATGTAAAACTGCTGGATGATGCCTGTTTTGAGATGGTGGTGGAGAATGAGCTGATCGCCAAAGAGATGACTTCCATGATCGCTCCTGTACAGAATTACTTGCGGGAGCGGCTTAATAACCGGAAGATCACGATGAAGATCCGGGTCAGCGAACCTCAGGAACAGGTAAGGGCGTATAGTAAAGTAGAAAAGTTCCAGGCAATGGCCGAAAAGAACCCGGATTTATTGAAGCTCCGGGAAGAGTTCGGACTTGAATTCTATTAAAGAGGGTCTTACAGAGACCATCCGTTTAACTTATATAACCTGGGAAAGAGTAGTGGCTCTTTTCCAGGTTTTTATTATTCTATGTCCCTATGAGTTTGTTTTTTCATAGAAACCATTGTATAGAAGGATGAATAGACTATCCCGATAAAAAAAAGGATATACTGCTACTACTTACCGGCAGGACATTTAGTTTCCCCGATAGGTAGAGTATCCGTTAGCTGATAGCGTAATAGGAATGTGGTAATGGCCTTTTCCTTCTATGCGGAATACTACTTCGATATAGGGGCAGATAGAGGTTATATGCTGATTATTGAAATAGGATAGAGTTTCAAATTTTAATTTATAAATACCTTCCTTGGAAGAGGTGGAGGGCAGGAAATTACCGATCCGTCCGTTCTCATCTGTTTTCTCGGAGCCGGCTTCTTCGAATTCTTCTTTTTCCGGGTTCCATTGATAAAGGGTAATAGGGACTCCACTTGCCGGTTTGCCCTGGTTAATATCCAGTATATGGGTACTCAACTGATAGTCTGCAGTGCTTTGGGCAGTGAGGGTATGGGCACATACAAGCGTTGTAAGTACACAAAGGAAGAGAATTTTTTCATAATCGCTGTTATTTTGAGGTAATAAAGGTTATAACGTTTCGTCCTATTATTTGTTTTTCAGATATGGACCTCTCTTTGCAGGGAAATGATTACTTTTGCAGATACTCTTTTTTAGATGGAAGAGAGTATATAAAACAGATACTGATGAAGTATATTGACTTTGAAAACTGGAAGCGGAAAGATCATTTTGCCTTTTTTACCGGATGGACTATCCGCAGTATAATATTTGTATGAATCTGGATGTAACCCGGTTCCTGGCTTTTACCCGGGAACATCAGTTATCTTTTTACTACTCCATGATCTATGCGGTAACCGATGTGGTAAATCGTATAGAGGAGTTCAGATACCGGATCCGGGAGGGTAAAGTGGTGTTGCATGATAAAATACATCCTTCGTTTACAGATATGGACCGGGATCCGGAGAATCAACTCTTTAAAATGGTAACCCTCGATCTGAATGAGAATATAGTTACTTTTGTGCAGGAGACAGGAGAAAAGAGCCGAAACCAGAAAGAGTATTTTGATGCGGCCAATCTCTCGGGAAGGGACGATCTGATCTATATTACCTGCCTGCCGTGGATATCCTTCACCCATATGTTGCACACTATCTCTTTAAAGCGGGATGATGCTGTTCCCCGGATATCCTGGGGTAAGTATTATAAGGAGGATGACAAAGTGCTGTTGCCTTTCTCAGTACAGGTACACCATGGGCTTATGGATGGGTATCATGTGGGGAAGTATCTGGAAACGCTGCAGGCTTATCTGAATGGAATAGAGTAGAGAAGCGGGGAGAGAGTATCTCCCCCTCAACAATGAATCCTTCTTTTTCAGTAAGTATTATATCTGTATAACTGGAAATTAACGGCTTTTCTTTTTCTGTCTGCATTTATCTATGGTATGAATAATAACCATCAGAATAAATAGCCTGCTGATTATGCCGTGAGCATGAAGCAGAGGAATAGTGATTTCCATAAAAAAAGTAAAGATACTCAGGGTCATCACTATAAATGTCACAACAGTAAGGAGAGTTATCCTATTTTTCATTATAACTTTTTTCCGGGTAAAGGCTTTAATAACTCTCCAGTGTTGAGCTATATGAACAAGAATTAGTAAGAACCAAAGAATACTTGTTATACAGTGTGGGGAGGCCCAATAGTTCGTATAATTACCCTGAAGTTTTGAACAGATACCGGCGGCAAGCAAGCCGGCTCCCAGTAGAATATCCACGCTGATTTTAGCTTGCCTGGATACAAAGAGATTTCTCATCCGGATGAATAGTTTAGAGTTTTCCGAAGACTCCATAAGGACAGGCCTTAATACATTGGGTGCATCCGGAACAGGCATCTCCGTTTTGTATTATAATGTGTTTATGCCATAAAAATCCGGCTTTACCTATTACCTTTCCGGGACAGGTATTAATACATTTCCAGCATGCTTCGCATCTGCGGGGATTGATTTCTATATAAGCAGTACGAACCTTGTTTAACCGATCTTTCATTCTGTTCATTTTACTCTTGTTTTATATGTTTCTGCAAAATAAGAGTAATTACCGGGGTGATGAAATAGAGAAACAGCGGTAAAACCAGGATTATTTAAGGTATTTGCTTCTGAATTAGGTAGGAGAGAGACCGGACCCTTTGGTAAAAAGGCGGGTGAAATAGGCATGATCTTCGTATCCTAACTCTCCGGTAATCTCTTTAATACTGAGAGGCGTATAGTAGAGTAGGCGTTTGGCCTGGATAATGATCTCATGTTGAATACATTCGCTGGCACTCAGGCCTGTACTCTTCTTAACAGCTTCGTTGAGATAGACCGAAGAGAGATTAAGCCGGGATGCATACTCAGAGGGGCGTTTTAACTCCCGGTAGTAAGTAGACAGGAGGTTCTTAAAATCAAAGGTAATGGAGGCATAGCGGTTCTTTACCGGAGAGGGGAACTCTTTGTGGTAGATTTCTGCGATAATTCCTATGTAGTAGGAAAAGAGATCATGTAATATATTCTCCTGAATAGCTCCTCTTTGGGGACTAAAACGTCTGTAGAGTGCTTCTGCACATCTCTTTAATTCTTTTGTCTCTTCTTCGTTCAGATTTACTCTGCTATGGAGCAAAGAACTCTTTGCGAAGATTTTCTGGTATTCATCTTTCACCAGCATACTGTCTATAGCCAGTACCCATCCGGTAGCTTCTATATCGGAGGCCGGAAAATAAACCTGTCCGGGTAAAATAGCATATACACTTCCGGAGGTGATCGCATGCTCCTGAAAATCTATCAGGAATTTTCCGCTTCCCTTCTCAATAAAAAGAAAAATATGATAGTCATCCCGGTGAGCATAATCAATCGCAGGAAGATCATTCTGTCTGGTAACATACCGTAAAATCGCAGTTTCACCATTAAATTTATCGGCAAGCTTGTGGAGAGGAATCTTGTTCATAGGTAGTAAAGTTAATAACTCTTTTATTTCTGAGACGAAATATCTCTTAACTTCTTTTTTTATTCTTCCTCTTTTTCTT
>JAJPZL010000213.1 GCA_021204375.1 Bacteroides sp. | reverse complement strand
CTTCAAATCCAGAATTTATAATAGGACATTATGCGGATAATCATTTAAATAATAAAATGATGAAAGTATTACTGGTAAATGGAAGTCCCCATAGAGAGGGATGTACGTATACGGCCCTTCGGGAGGTGGTCGGTGTTTTGGAGCAGCAGGGTATTGAAACAGAACTGTTGTGGCTGGGTGTAAAACCTGTTCCGGGTTGTATGGGGTGTAATGCCTGTTTTAAAACCGGAAGGTGTGTGGTAAAGGATATTGTCAATGAGGCCATTGATCGGTTGGATGAGTATGATGGCTTTGTATTCGGGTCGCCTGTGCATTATGCGGCTGCCTATGGTACGATGACCTCTTTCCTGGATCGTCTCTTCTATGCGGGAGGCGAAAGACTGGCTTTTAAACCGGGTGCAGCTGTGGTAAGTTGCCGGCGGGCGGGTTCTACCGCTTCGCTGGATCAGCTCAATAAATATTTTACCATCAACAATATGCCTTTAGTCTCCTCGCAATATTGGAACATGGTGCATGGATTTACCCCGGATCAGGTTAGAGAGGATAAGGAGGGGATGCAGACGATGCGGGGGATCGGCCGGAATATGGCGTGGCTGATCAAGTGTATAGAGTTGGGTAAGGAGGCTGGGATCTCTTTGCCGGAGCAGGAGGAACGGGTGATGACTAATTTTATACGGTAGGTGGATGTTCTTTTTCTTTGCATCAGGGCAGAGAAAAAGAACCAAAAAGAAAGATCAAGGACTAAAGCGGTACTCGGTTGGCTTCGCATCCGTCATTTATAAGATGGCTGTGTTCATATTTTGGGAGAACTTATTCTGTTTTGGAATATATGCTCAATTGTGGTTAGAAGATTTTCAAACAGGCCGGAGTAGTACATACCATCGGTACTTAGGCCATAGAATGAGTCGTTTTTTTATAGCTTGAACAGCTTGGCTTTCATCTTCCGGCCCCGATCAAGTATGTACTCTCAAAAGTGTGTAGAGTGAATGGACATGGAGCTTTTAAGAATATATTTTTACCAGAATGCGGTTGACCAGGCTCCACCGAAAACGGAACCAGCGGCGGGTGCTGAGTTGCTTGCCGCCGAAACGGAGTACGAACTCCCGGTATCCGTGGCGTTTGAAGGGGAGACCTATGTCCATGAATTCCAGGTGGCAGAAACCGTTCTCTTTGGCATCTGTCAGGGCTTTCCAGACGGCCAGTACACCGGGGTACTGGGTGAGGTAGGTTTTGGTCATTCCTCCTGAGAACCAGAGATATACGGTGTCTCCGGAGTAGACGCAGGCTGAGCCTCCGATGATCTTATCGTTGTAACGTACCACAAATATCTTTCCCTGGTTCCTGAGTACTAAATGATTCTTTATGTGCTCGAAAAAAGCAATGTTGGGAAAGTGCTTCCGGATGCGGGAAGAGTATTTTTTATGCAGCATCCGGGAGAACTCCAGGATATCTTTTTCGTCGCATGCCTCCTCTACCACAGCTCCGTTCAGGAGTCCTTTTTTATTTGCCTGAGCCGGGAGGGGCTGCACCGCTCTTCGATGGTCTCACTGGTGTGAAGCGAGTTCCTTACCCGCAGCCAGTTGACTGGAAAGTAGTTGTTCTGGCGAAAGTATTTGTAACCAAAGAGTGCATTCTCCAGGTTCTTGAACTCGATCAGGAAGGATTCGCGGGTGGCTTTAGCGGTGAGGTGTTCCAGCATCTCCCCGAATACTACTTCTTTGTCGATGGTCTCGTCCAGGAACTCTCCCGTATCGTACACTTCGCACTGTTTGATGATGGAAGGGGGGAAGGTACGTTTGGCTTTCCGGATCACTGCCAGCATTTTGGCAATGGGTTTATCCTCCAGGGTAGCTACCAGCAAAAGAGGGGTATAGTTGGGGGTTGCTTCATAGATCTGAAACAGGTAGGTGGAGTGAAATATATTATTTCCCGGAAGATCCGGTATTTTTCTGCTCTGGTTGTATGTTGTTAGCTTAATAGGCATATTCTGCAAAAGTATTAAAAATATATCTGGTATTCAATTTTACCGGTAAAATTGAGGGTCGGGGAACTACTTTTCAGGGGGATGACTCTTTCTGTCAGAATGGTTTAACAGGGAAGGGATAGAAAAAGTTCCTAAAATATAGCTGCTCCGGGTTTATCAGCCGATATTTTGTTATTTTTGTAGCTCATTAATTGAAGCTGCCCACATGAAGAGTGATATTGAGATAGCCAGAAGTATTAAACTAAAGAGGATCAAACAGATTGCTGCCGATAGCGAAATTTCGGTAGAGGAGATACAAAACTACGGAAGGTACATTGCCAAAGTGCCTGTTTCTTTAATAGACCCGGAACGGATAAAAAAGAGTAACCTGATCCTGGTTACTGCCATTACCCCGACCAAAGCCGGGATCGGGAAGACAACTGTCTCCATCGGGCTGGCACTGGGGTTGAACCGGATTGGTAAAAAGGTTATGGTAGCCTTGCGGGAACCCTCTCTGGGCCCCTGTTTCGGGATGAAGGGGGGAGGGAGCAGCCGGCGGAGGATATGCCCAGGTACTTCCGATGGAGGATATCAACCTCCATTTTACGGGAGATTTTCATGCCGTCACTTCGGCCCACAACATGATCACGGCTTTGCTGGATAATTATCTTTACCAGAATCAGGCTTCCGGTTTTGGGCTGAGGGAGGTACTCTGGAAACGGGTACTGGATGTGAACGACCGTTCCCTGCGGAATGTAGTGACGGGACTGGGGGGAAGGAGCAACGGTATTCCCCGTGAATCGGGTTTTGACATTACTCCTGCTTCTGAAATTATGGCTATCCTGTGCCTGGCTAAGGATTTGGAGGATCTGCGCCGCCGTATTGAGAATATCCTGCTGGGATTTACCTATGAGGGGCAACCCTTCACGGTGAAAGACCTGGGAGTGGCCGGGGCTATTACGGTGTTGCTGAAGAATGCCGTGCATCCCAACCTGGTGCAGACGACCGAGAATACTCTGGCCATTGTACACGGAGGGCCTTTTGCCAATATTGCGCATGGATGTAACTCTATCCTGGCTACTAAAATGGCCATGACCTTTGCTGATTATGTCGTGACGGAGGCTGGTTTTGGTGCCGACCTGGGAGCGGAGAAGTTCTTTAATATCAAGTGCCGGAAGGCCGGGATCCAGCCTTGCCTAACGGTGATCGTCGCTACGGCGCAGGCCCTGAAAATACATGGAGTGGCAGAGCTGGAAAATATTACCCGGCCGGATAAGGAGAGCCTGGTAAAGGGATTGAAGAATTTGCAGAAGCACCTGGATAATATGAACGCTTTCGGACAGCGTGTGGTGGTGGCTTTTAATAAGTATGCTTCGGATACGGAGGAGGAGATTGCTCTGGTAGAGGAGTTCTGCCGGCAGGTAGGATCCGGGTTTGCCGTGAACAGTGCTTTCACTGATGGGGGAGAGGGGGCTGTGTCGCTTGCCGAAACGGTGGCGGAGTTTATAGAACGCCAGCCTTCCGGACCCTTGACATTTACCTACAGGGATGAAGATCCAATTCCGGAAAAGATAGCTGCGGTAGCCTGCAAATTGTATGGAGCTGCGGAGGTTACCTATAGCATGGCGGCCCGGAAGAAGCTGAAATTGATCCGGGAGATGGGTATCGGCCATTATCCGGCGTGTATTGCCAAGACCCAGTATTCGTTCTCTACCGATCCTAAATGTTACGGATGTGCGGAAGGGTTTAAAGTACATATCAAGGATCTGGTGATCAATAACGGAGCGGAAATGATCGTGGCTGTTGCCGGGGATATTATGCGGATGCCCGGGTTACCCAAAAGCCCGCAGGCAGAGCGGATCGATCTGGTAAACGGGTTGATCGAGGGACTGAGTTAATTTGTCCCTCTTTGTACACAGCCTATTTTATCTTCGCTTCCCGGCCTTTTAGAGCCGGGATCTTTCTTTGTACAATTTTTCTTTGTACATAAAACCGGTAAACAACAGATGCAGCTCTGTGGCAATATCCTCTACCAGCTCTTTGGTACACCGGGAGAGGGGCTCTGCCATATATTCTACGCATATTCTGTTTAATTTCTGCCTGTCCGGATAGTTCCGGTCATACAGGGACTGCATCCACTTCCGGCTGTACACCTTATCGTGGAGGGTCTCTTCTCCCCGGGCTATAGTGATCCGGATGGAGAGGTCTGTCTCTACCTGTTTCAGCCGGTGTTTTTCAAAGGTGAGGTATTCCCATTCAAACCAGATTACCGAATGGGAACCTGTCGTAGTAATAGCGTATGTCTGGTTGTTTATGATTTTAACTTCCATCGTATAAGCGGATGGGTCGGATGGAGGAGTCTGCCCTTCTTCTACTAAGTGGAGGCAGGTACTGCTATTGCACTCTGTCAGTAAAGCTTCGGTAAGGAACTCCCTGTAGGTAGGGTAAACCGACGCTTCTCCCAGCCTGCTCTTAAAGCGATGCTTGTCGTACATATAGAGTAGCAGGAGAAGTATGATCGTTCCCTTTTCCCGTACGCCGGTGTAATAATCCATATTGGAACAGTCAATGAACTTCAGGTGAACCCGGGTGAGGGCGGTATCCGGATAAAGGGGAGTGCTGAGTTCATAAAAAAGGTTGGAGCGGTATTCCCGGATCTCCTTTTGAATGGCTTTGCCGGATAAACACGAGGAGAGAACAATGCCTGCGGCACAGATAAGTAAGCTTTGTTTTTTCATTGTTAAGAGAGTTTAGTTGGGGTGCAAAGATATTCATATTTCACAAAAAAGAGAGCTGTTCCGGAACTATTTTTACGGATAAACAGGCCGGTAAAGGGATCGGTTATCTTTCGGGGCTGCTTATATAATAAGGATATCTGCGAGTACAAAAGGGGCTTTTTTCCGTCTTTGAGTATAAAACCCTTTCGTATGAACAAACAAAGAATTCGTATATCATTTTTAATCATATTGTTTATCTCTTTGTGCAGGCCCGAAACTGCTGCGCAGTCATTGCGTGAGCAGTTCGCGGCCCCACAGGAGGAGGCTAAACCCTGGTGCTTTTGGTACTGGATGTACGGGGCGGTAACCAAACCGGCGTTGACGGCTGATCTGGAGGCGATGAAAGAGGCCGGGTTGGGTGGTACCTATCTGATGCCGATCCGTTCTCCGCAGCAGGGAGACGGGTTTCCCGGAGCGGTAGAGCAACTTACTCCTGAGTTCTGGGAGATGGTGCGTTACAGCATGGAGGAGGCCGACCGCCTGGGATTGCAACTGGGGATGCACATCTGCGATGGGTTTGCACTGGCGGGTGGTCCCTGGATCACACCGGAGGAGTCTATGCAGAAGGTGATATTTACGGATACGGTTGTAGCGGGTGGAAAGCTCACTGACTTGCTGCTGAGCCGTCCGGAAACAGTGGAAGGATATTATGAAGATATTGCGCTACTGGCTTATCCGGTAGCGGCACCGGTAGATACTCCGGTGTATACCATGACTTACGAGAATATAAACCCGAAGGATGTGGAAGAGGGTAAACGGGTGATCACGGTGGATGAGAACGGTGTGATCCGCTCTTCGGTACCCTCGTGGATACAATTTGAATACGAACGGCCTTTTACGGCACGCAATGTAGAGATCGTACTGAAAGGGAACAACTACCAGTCACACCGCCTGAAGGTGATGGCGAGCGATGACGGGGAGAACTTCCTGTTGGTTAAACAGCTGGTTCCGGCCCGTCAGGGGTGGCAGAATACGGATGCGAACTCTACACATGCCATTCCGCCGACAACTGCCCGTTATTTTCGTTTTTACTGGGATCCTGCCGGAAGTGAACCGGGCAGTGAAGACCTGGATGCTGCCAAATGGTCGCCGAACCTGAAGATAGATAGACTTTTACTGCATAGTGAGCCCCGCCTGAATGCGTGGGAGGGAAAAGCGGGCCTGGTATGGAGGGTGGCGTATGATACTACTCCCGGCGAGATAGGTACGGAGGATTGTGTGAAACAGCGGGATATGGTAGACCTCACCTCTTCATTGCAGGGAGACCTGCTTACTGCCACGCTCCCCCAAGGATACTGGAAGATCCTGCGTATGGGACACACCTCTACCGGACACACCAATGCGACTGCCGGAGGCGGAAAGGGATTGGAGTGTGATAAATTCAGTGCGGCTGCGGTCAGGAAGCAGTTTGATCACTGGTTTGGAGCGGTATTCAGCCAGACCGATCCGGTACTGGCGCACAGGGTACTTAAATATCTGCACATTGATAGCTGGGAGTGTGGAAGCCAGAACTGGAGTAAAACTTTTCCGGAGGAGTTCCGCAAACGTCGTGGTTACGACCTGAGGCCATGGTTGCCACTAATGGCGGGTATACCTGTAGAGAGTGTTGAACGCTCTGAAGAGGTACTCAGGGATGTACGTACTACCATTGCCGAGTTGGTCGTGGATGTATTTTATGAAGTACTGGCTACTGCGGCCCGCGAGTATGATTGTGAATTCTCTGCTGAGTGTGTGGCACCGACTATGGTGAGTGATGGTTTGCTGCATCACCAGAAGGTAGACCGCCCGATGGGGGAATATTGGTTGAAAAGCCCTACGCACGATAAGCCCAACGATATGCTGGATGCCATCAGCGGCGCTCATATTTATGGAAAGAGACTGATCCAGGCTGAAGGATTTACGGAATTACGGGGGGTATGGAACGAACATCCGGCGATGTTCAAAACCCTGCTGGATCGTAACTATGCACTGGGTATCAATAAGCTTTTTTATCATGTCTATGCGCATAACCCCTATCTAGACCGGAAACCGGGTATGACGCTGGATGGGATCGGCCTCTTTTTTCAGCGCGACCAGACCTGGTTCAGTGATGGAGGAAAGGCTTTTACCGATTATGTAACCCGTTCGCAGGTGCTTTTGCAATATGGTGTACCGGTGGTGGATATGGCGGTATATACGGGAGAGGAGATCCCGCGTCGTTCTATCCTTCCGGAACGGCTGGTCCCGTTTTTGCCGGGTATTTTCGGAAAGGAGCGGGTAGAGGCTGAACAGGTGCGTCTGGCCAATGTAGGGCAGCCGCTCCGGGAAGAGCCTGTGGGAGTGAGGCATACGGCTAATATGGCCGACCCGGATAAATGGGTCAATCCGCTTCGTGGATATGCGTATGACTCTTTCAATAAAGATGCATTGATCAGGTTAGCAAAGGTTGAGAAGGGTCGGTTAGTATTACCGGGAGGTGCTTCTTACAAAGTGTTGATTATTCCGGGCGAGCGTCCGATGAACCCGAATAATGTGCCGCTTTCTGCAGAGTCTCAGGCAAAGATCGAGGAGCTCAGAAGAGGGGGAGTGGTTATTCCGGAACTTCCTTTTACGGCGGATGATTTTTCGGCTTATGGCCTGGAGCTGGATGTAGTGGTACCGGCAGGTATTGCCTGGACACACCGCCGGGGAGCCGAAGCGGATGTATACTTTATCTCTAATCAACTGGAAGAGAAGAGAACTATAGAGGCCTCTTTCCGCATAGAAGGTAAAAAGCCGGAGAACTGGGATCCGGTCACAGGAGAGATTCGCCGGGAGGTTTCTTACCGCATGGAGAAGGGGCGGACAATCGTACCGATGGAACTCTGTAGCGGAGAGTCGCTTTTTGTGGTGTTTGAAGAGGATACGGATGTAAAAGCTGTTACGGTAAAAACCCCGAAGATAACCTCGGTTCCTTTAGAGGTAAAAGAGTGGAAGGTGAACTTCCCGCTTATTGATACGGTTATAACCCGGAATGAACTTTTTGACTGGAGTCAGGAGACGGAGGAGCGCATCAGTTACTATTCCGGAACCGCTACTTACTGTACTTCTTTCAAATGGAAAAATGTAAAAGCAGATAGAGTATACCTGGAACTGGGTGAAGTGGCCGATGTGGCTACCGTACGGGTAAACGGGGTGGATTATGGTATTGTATGGACGGCTCCCTACCGGGCCGATGTGACTACTGCCCTGAAAAAAGGCACCAACACGCTGGAGATCGAGGTGACCAATACCTGGGCCAATGCGCTCAATGGGGCGGATCAGGGAAAGGCTCCGTTTGAGGGGATCTGGACCAATGCTAAATATCGCATGAAAGAGGATAAACTAATACCTGCCGGCCTGTTAGGCCCTGTAGGCTTTACCATAGAAAAGTAAACGATGAACCAACTGAAACGAATGATAGCGGCCTGCCTAGTGGCGGCTGCTTTGAGTAACCTGTATGCAAAGGTAGAACTACCGGCTTTCTTCTCGGATGGTATGGTGATGCAACAGCAGACCCAGGCTAATTTGTGGGGAACGGCGACTGCCGGAAAAACAGTAAAAGTAATAACCGGATGGGATGGTGCTCAGTATAGTACTCCTGCGGGAAAGGATGGAAAGTGGAAACTCTCTTTCCGGACACCCCCGGCCGGGGGTCCTTATACGATCACACTGGATAACGGGGAGGTGACCCGCCTGGAAAATATCCTGGTCGGTGAGCTGTAGTTCTGTTCGGGACAGAGCAATATGGAGATGCCTATGAAGGGGTATAAGAATCAACCCATCGCCGGTTCCAATATGGATCTATTGCGGAGCAGCAATCCGGCTATCCGTCTCTTTACGGCCAAACGTACAGCGACTGTTTTGCCGCAGGAAGATATAACCGGTGAGTGGAAAGAGGCTAAACCGGAGACCGTGAAGGAGTTCAGTGCTACGGCTTATCATTTCGGGAAATTAGTGAATGAGAGTACCGGGGCACCGATGGGGTTGATCGTAGCTGCCTGGGGTGGCTCGGCTGCCGAGGCGTGGATGAACAAGGATATGCTGAAAGCTTTTCCGGAGGTGTCGATCCCAAGGAGGGAGGAGGATATCACCTCTAAGAACCGTACGCCGACGGTGCTTTTCAATGGAATGCTGAGTCCCTTTATCGGACTCTCCATACGGGGAGTGATCTGATACCAGGGCGAAGATAATTATAACCGGGCCCATAGTTATGCCGATATGTTCTCTACCCTGATCACGGGTTAGAGAGACCTATGGGGACAGGGGGATTTTCCTTTTTACTATTGCCAGATCGCTCCGTACGATTACGGGATCATTACCGAACCTGGTAAGGAGGTGATCAATTCTGCCTACCTGCGGGAGGCATAGGCGAAAGTGGAGCATCGGGTTCCGAATACGGGAATGGCGGTGCTACTGGATGCGGGGGACAGAACCTGTATTCATCCGGCGGATAAACGTACGGCCGGTGAAAGACTGGCATTGCTGGCACTCTCCAAAACGTATGGGGTGGAAGGTATCTCGTGAGATAGTCCTTTTTATGACTCTATGGAGGTACAGAATGATACGGTGATCGTGAGTTTTGACCGGGCACCGATGTGGATAGCGGCTAAAGATTTTGAATCGAAGCTTTTCCAGGTAGCGGGGGAAGACCGGGTCTTTTATCCGGCCAAGGCCTGGATCGTGCGGAACAAGGTCCAGGTAAAGAGCGAACAGGTACCTCACCCGGTAGCGGTTCGGTATGGTTTTGAAAATTATGTGAAATGCGACCTTTTTGGTGGCGACGGCCTGCCTGTCTCCTCCTTCCGCTCGGATAATTGGTAGTATATGGTAGTAAAAAAGATCTTTTCATTATTAGCGTTGGTATGGATGAGCATGTTGTTCCTTTGGGGGCAGCATGCTCACCTTATCTGGGAGAGCCAGAGTCGTAACTCTTCGGAGTCTATGCCGTGTGGCGGAGGAGATATCGGCCTGAATGTATGGGTAGAGGGGGATGAACTCTTTTTCTATATGAGCCGGAGTGGTACGTTTGATCGCCATAATACTCAACTGAAACAGGGGCGTGTACGGATGGCCTTTACACCCGACTTTTTTAATGGTAATACGGAATTCAGCCAGGAGCTGAAGCCGGAAGAGGGGCATATAGAGATCACTACCGCAGCAGGTACTATTGAGTTGTGGGTGGATGTATTCAAGCCGGTTATCCATGTGGAGGTAAAAAGCAAACAGGCTGTAAAGGCAGAGGTCTTTTATGAGAACTGGCGTTATCGGGATCGTCTCATCCGGAAGGGGGAAGGTCAGCAGAACTCCTGGAAATGGGCACCGCCCGAAGGCTCTTTGACGGCTGCTGATGGGATAGAGCCTGGGGATAAGAGCATTCTTTTTTATCACCGTAACCCGCAGGAGACAATTTTTGACTGGACGGTCAGACAGCAGGGACTGGAAGAGGTAAAGGAGAGGATGATGAATCCGCTGGCCCATCTTACTTTTGGTGGAATGCTCTGGGGCGATAACCTGCGGTATAGGGGAACTCGGGACGGAGAGTATGCCGGTACTGATTTTAAGGCGTGGTGTTACGAGAGTGTAAAGCCTGCCCGCAATCACCATATAAAGATAGCGTTGCATACGCAGCAGACGGAGGATATGGCTCTTTGGGAACAGGAACTTCGCCGGACGGTGGCTGCTGTATCTGCGGCTGACAAAAAACGGAGCCGGGAGTGGTGGAAGGCTTTCCATAACCGTAGCTATATCATCGGTAGCGGAGAGAGTACGGAGATAACCCGTAACTACATGCTGTTCCGTTATATGCTGGGATGCAATGCGTACGGAAGTGTACCGACTAAGTTTAACGGAGGGCTGTTTACCTTTGATCCGGTTTTTGTGGATGAGAAGCAGGCCTTTACGCCGGATTACCGCAAATGGGGCGGGGGTACCATGACTGCACAGAACCAGCGGTTGGTCTACTGGCCGATGCTGAAAGCAGGTGATTTTGATATGATGGATGCCCAGTTTGAGTTTTACAACCAGATGCTGGGGAATACTGAACTACGTAGTGAAGTATACTGGGGACACGGAGGTGCCTGTTTCGGAGAACAGATAGAGAACTTCGGTTTGCCCAATCCGGCTGAATATGGATTTAAACGTCCCGACTATTTTGATAAAGGGGTGGAGTATAATGCCTGGCTGGAGTATGAGTGGGATACCGTACTGGAGTTTTGCCAGATGATCCTGGATCGTAACGTTTATAACGGGGATGACATTACTCCTTATATACCGCTTATTGAGAGTTCGCTCCGCTTTTTTGAGGAGCATTATGAATACTTAGCTTCCCGCCGGGGACGAAAGTCACTGGATGGGGAGGGGCACCTGATCCTCTTTCCGGGTTCTGCCTGCGAGACCTATAAAATGACCAACAATGCATCCAGTACCATTGCGGCCCTGCGGGTAGTACTGGAGAGTTACGGGCAGATGCCGGAGATGCTGACTAAGATCCCTCCGCTTCCTCTGCGGGAGCTGGAAGGGCGTACCATGATCTCTCCTGCCAAAACATGGGAGCGAATTAATAATGTGGAGACTCCGCAGCTTTATCCGGTCTATCCCTGGCGCATTTATGGGGTAGGAAGACCTGATCTGGAGATTGCCCGTAATACTTATTTGTATGATCCGGATGCCCTGGAGTTCCGTATCCACATTGGATGGAAACAGGATAATATCTGGGCTGCCTGCCTGGGATTGACGGAAGAGGCCTATCGGCTGACTTCCCTGAAACTGGGGGATGGGCCACACCGTTTCCCGGCCTTCTGGGGACCGGGTTACGACTGGACACCCGACCATAACTGGGGTGGTAGTGGTATGATCGGGTTGCAGGAGATGCTTCTTCAGACAAACGGAGATGAGATATTACTATTCCCGGCCTGGCCGCAGGATAAGGATATCCGTTTTAAACTGCATGCTCCGGGAAATACGGTGGTAGAGGCAGAGTTGAGGGACGGAGAAGTGATTGATCTGAAAGTGTTTCCGAAGAGTCGCCGAAAAGATATTGTAATGAATACGAGCTACATAAAGAGATAAAAGATGAAAAGCAGATTACTTTTTTGGATATGGATCCTTTTTCCGGTACTGGCCAGTGCCGGTTACTATCGTCCTGAGATCTCAGTGGCGGGTTTCTTCCCGCTTCCTGACAGCGGACGGGATATTTACAGCTTTAATCCGGGATGGCGCTACTTCAAAGGCGACCTGCCGGGGGGTCACGAAGTGAATTTTGATGATTCCGCCTGGGAGGTGGTTTCTACACCTCATACGGTGGAACTGATGCCGGCGGAGGCGAGTGGTACCCGTAACTATCAGGGTCCGGCGTGGTACCGCAAATGGTTTGTGGTTCCGGCATCTGCACAGGGTAAACAGGTGATCCTGCATTTCGAAGCGGCTATGGGAAAACAGGATATTTATATCAACGGCCGGAAAGTACAGGAGCATATCGGAGGATACCTGCCTTTTAATGTGAACCTTACGGAGGCCGGAGTGCAGGCGGGAGATTCGTGCCTGATCGCTGTGCTGACTGATAACAGCGACGACCGGGAGTATCCTCCCGGCAAGCGTCAGTATACACTCGATTTTACTTATCACGGGGGTATTTACCGGGATGTATGGATGATCGTAAAGTCTCCGGTATCTATTACCGATGCGGTAGAGGCGGATAAGGTAGCCGGAGGGGGGGTGTTTGTACACTACGATAAGATCAGTGAAAAGAGTGCGGAGGTGTATGTAAATACTGAGGTAAAGAATGAAGGAACTACTACCCGTACGGTAACTGTAGAGACGGCACTGACGGAAAAAGATGGTAAAGTAGTAAAACGTACTTCGAGCCGTGTCACTTTGAAGCTGGGCGAAGACCAGACGGTGTATCATACCTTTACGGTGAAGAACCCGAAGTTGTGGGAACCGGATAGTCCCTATTTATACCGGGTGGAATCCCGTATCAAAGAGGATAACAGAACCATTGACGGAGGGGTTACCCGGGCGGGTATTCGCCTGGCTGAGTTCCGGGATAAGGAGGGCTTCTGGCTCAACGGTAAGCCTTTCGGGCAACTGATAGGGGCTAACCGCCATCAGGATTTTGCCTATGTGGGCAATGCTATGCCCAACTCACAGCAATGGAGGGATGCAAAAAAGCTAAGGGATGCAGGGTGCCGGATCATTCGTGTGGCTCACTATCCGATGGATCCTGCCTTTATGGACGCCTGCGACGAACTGGGTATGTTTGTAATTGTGGCTACTCCGGGCTGGCAGTTCTGGAACAAAGAGCCTCACTTTGTCGAACTGGTGCATAAAAATACAAGAGAGATGATCCGCCGGGACCGTAATCATCCGTCGGTACTGATGTGGGAACCGATCCTGAATGAAACCCGTTTCCCGCTGGAGTTTTCGCTAGAGGCTTTGCAGATCACAAAAGATGAATTTCCCTATCCGGGACGTCCGGCCGCTGCTGCCGATGTACATTCGGACGGGGTGAAAGATAACTACGACGTAGTATATGGCTGGCCGGGAGACGATGAAAAGGATATAGCCGACCGGGTGATCTTTACCCGGGAATTCGGGGAGAATGTAGACGACTGGTATGCTCATAACAATAACAACCGTGCCAGCCGTAGCTGGGGCGAACGTTCGTTGCTGGTACAGGCTATGTCGCTGGCTAAGAGTTACGACGAACTTTACCGGACCAACGGGCAGTTTATCGGAGGGGCGCAGTGGCATCCGTTCGACCATCAGCGCGGATACCATCCCGATCCCTATTGGGGAGGGATTTACGATGCGTTCCGCCAGCCGAAATATGCTTACTATATGTTCCGTTCGCAGACGGCTGCCGATCTGGATCATCCGTTGGCTGAATCGGGACCGATGGTTTATATTACTCATGAAATGTCTCCTTTCTCGGATGCGGAGGTAATTGTGTTCAGTAATTGCGATTCGGTACGGCTTTCGATGTACGACGGTACCAAAAGCTGGACTAAACCGGTGATGCACGCTCCGGGACATATGCCCAATGCTCCGGTTGTTTTTGAACAGGTATGGGACTTCTGGGAAGCCCGTGATTATAGTTATTTCCAGAAGAACTGGGAAAAGGTGAATCTGGTAGCAGAGGGGATTATAAACGGTGAGGTGGTATGTACCCACCGGAAGATGCCTTCGCGCCGTTCTACTCGTTTGCAACTCTCTATCGACCATCAGGGGCAGGCACTTATTGCCGATGGGTCCGACTTTCTGATCGTAGTGGCTGAGGTAACGGATGATAGTGGGAATGTACGCCGTCTGGCGAAAGAGAATATTGTATTTACGGTAGAGGGTGAGGGAGAGATCATCGGGGATGCTTCGATCAACGCTAATCCCCGTGCCGTAGAGTTTGGTTCGGCTCCGGTGCTGATCCGTTCGACTCAAACACCGGGTAAGATCAAAGTGACGGCTCGTGTACAGTTTGAGGGTACACTGGCTCCGACACCCGCTGAGATTGAGTTTGAATCAGTTCCGGCTGAATTTGCTATGTGTTACCTCGAAGAGCGGAATGCAGTTCAGGGTAGTGCCGGTGTTACTTCCGGAGCGGGTGCACCCAAAGTGATCCTTTCTGAAGAGGAGAAGAACCAGATGCTGATCGAGGTAGAGCGTCAGCAGACTGAGTTTGGAACAGAAAAGTAATTTTTATAGACAAGGTTTTAGGTGTGAGTGTGTGTAGGTATGCCACGGGCTTCTGTATGGAAGTTTGTGGCATTTTTTTCAGGAGAGGTCCGTCGGGAATATTTCGGGTACTTCTGCCGATAAAAAGCGGCAGGAGAAGTTTTTACTGTCTTTTATCTTCGGGTGTCCTTTGTAGGGAAGCCTTATTGCCGCTATGATCTCCGGAAGGTTTTTTACAGAGTAACCTGATATACGACTCTTCAGTCGTTTATCTTTTATTAACCAGATGGTATCATAAATACCGTATCCGTTACTATCGGTTATTATAATATAGTAGTCAAATGTACTCCATGAAACCGTTTTCCGGATAAAGGGAAAAACGGGATTGATAAAGGTGATCTCTTTTTCGCTGGCTTCTATCCGTTTACACTCAGTCATAAATAACCAGATATACAGAAGTTCAAGAATAAAAACGCACACAGAAAGTATCCTGGCTGTAAGCACATGCCCGGTAAGATCTTTATTGAACAGAGCTTTTACTAGGAGAAATCCGCAGGTTATTCCCAGTATAGTTACCATCCATATCATAAATAGTAACGAAGATAATTTATAGTGGGATTTAGTGGTCATCTTTTTATTACTTTGTTGTAGCA
>JAJPZL010000472.1 GCA_021204375.1 Bacteroides sp. | reverse complement strand
ACTTTTTACTAAAGGTAGAAAAGGTATCTGTGAAGATACCTTTTTTCATTTCTACCGGGTCCAAAACTCCTGTTCATTTATCGGGGATTTTCCGTTACTAACCGGAAATTAACTGTGATCCATCGTTTCAATCTTGTACACGCCCAAAGAGAGGCATATCTTTACAAAAAATCAAAAATATAGAATGGTATGAGATCTTACAAACACAATTATCCCGTATAGCAGCACTATTTAAATCTATTTCTCCTTTCCCTTCTTTTTATCGAGTCTGACATACTATGCTTGGCCCGGGATTGGGGTTACCTGGATCCGGAGTTATACAGGCTTATTAAAAAATATCTATGAAAGATTCTTTGATCCCAAAACGTATTCCCATTTACCGGGAATTTTCCGTCGTTCATCGGAAAATCACTGTCACACACCGTTTTTGTCTTGCTTTGCTCAGCAGGTGAATGTACTTTTACAAAAAATCAAAAACATGTAATGGTATGAAAACTTACAAACACGGTCATCCTGCCTGGTATCATTATTTAAATGTAGTGGCTGTTTCTTTTCTTTTTATAGGAACCGGTGCTCTGCTTCTGGCCCGTAACCTGGGCTATCTGGATCCTTATCTGTTTGATCTGCTTGTATCCTGGCAAAGTCTCCTTATTTTCATAGGAGTGATCCACCTGATAAAAGGTCACTTCCTGGGGGCATGTTCGTGGCAGCTACCGGTGTATACTTTTTGCTTCCGAAAGTCAATGAACTCCATGGAACCTGGGCTTCCCTTTACTGGCCGGTAGTGCTGATCGGGGCAGGTATCTGGTTATTCTGTAAGTTATGGAACAGACATAGCCAGCACAAAAAGAGGAAAGAGGATCCTATACGGGGAGCTATTTTTCAGGAAGTTACACCGTAGAAGAGGGATTTATAAAATCGGATATTAACTTTGGAGCTGTGGAGCACATTGTACTCGATCCTGCATTCAGGGGAGCACAGATCCGGAACAACTTCGGTGCTACTCTACTGGATCTGCGCCATACCACCCTGAATCCGGGTAAAACCTATATGGATGTAGAATGTAATTTTGGAGGAATTGAACTCTATGTTCCTTCGGAGTGGAACCTGAGTGTGAAGGCAGATACCAATCTGGCAGGCTATACGGATAAACGTTTGATCAATCGTTCCCGTGAATATATGGCTTCAGCAACAGATGAAAAAGAACTCATTATATGTGGAAAACTTACTTTGAGTGGTATGGAAATTAAAAACTAACAGATAGTATGCAGGAACACCCGTTCACCGAAACATTCTCCCGGAAAATAAACTGTTCATTGCTTTTTTTGACAGGATTCTTAACAGAAGCTTGTTTCCTGGTCCATTATACCTCTTTATCAGAAGCCCTGTCCGGACTGAATGCCTTTCTGGTAGTGACAACCTGGTTCACTGCGGCTTATCTTACCTGGTATTAGTTGGGTATTCTCCGGGTATGGCAGGCCAGAACAGTATGGATAATCTTTTCGGAACTAATTATCCTGACCGTATGGTTTATCTTTTTCTATGCAACCAGATTGATAGATCCGGACGAGCTGTGGGTACAACTCCCTTTTCAGCTGGTAGCAGGCATCTTGTGTTTTTTCATCCTTTTTCCCTGGTATGAAAAACAGTGGCAATAAAGCAAAGAAAGAGTGGATATGGAGAAAGAGAATGAAGAAGAAAGTAGACACTTCTCTGTTGAAAAGGCTTCTTCGCTAATTATTCCGGGGAGTCAGGAAGAAGGTGGCGTTTTGCAACGCATTCCTGTAAAAGACGGAACCCGGATCCACCTTATTCCGGTAGAAGAGCTGCACTATATAGAAGCATGTGGTGATTATGTCACCCTTTTTACTAAGTCTGGTCAATATGTAAAAGAACAAACGATGAAGTATTTTGAATCCCATCTGCCAGAAAAGGAGTTTGTCCGTATTCACAGATTATATATTATTGCTGCCGGTCAGATCCTGAGGATCGAGCTTTTTGGGAAAGAGAGTTATCAGGTGCGTCTTAAGAACGGGGTCTCCCTCCTGGCAAGTAACGGAGGATATAAATTATTGAAACAGAGACTGGAATTATAAGGAGGATATTTAATGCCCGGAAAAATTATTATTTAGTAGCATAGACAGAACTATTTGCCGGAATTTATTATTAAATTTACATTTTGTATCCTAATATCCGCTTTTATGATCCGTGCAATTAAGTTAGTCCTGATCTATTTCGGCTACCAGGTAGGTTTTACCTGCCTGATGATGTTCTTTAGTACGGCCTATCACTATCTCAACGGTACTTTTACCGGAGATTATACCACCATTGGGCTTGAAAGTACCATCCTGGCACTGTTGTTAGCTAACCTGGCTATGATCTGGCATCTTTATAGATTCGGATACCTGGAACATACCCGGCAAACTTACTCCTGGATAAATCTGCCTACAGTAATCGCTGTAATATTAGCAGGACTCTCCTTTATGTATATAGGCAACTGGTTGAATGAACTGATACGTCTTCCAGACTGGCTGGAAAGCACCTTTAAAGAACTACAGAACCATACAGGAGGGGTTATTGCCATTGTTATTACAGGGCCCGTTGTGGAAGAATTACTTTTCAGGGGAGCCATCCAGGGATATTTGCAGAAACGATTATCTCCCCGCAAAGCGATCCTTATATCTGCTCTTATCTTTGATGTTATCCACCTCAACCCGGCACAGGTTGTCTTTGCTTTTATTTACGGTGTACTGCTGGGATGGATTTTTTATAAAACAGGTAGCCTGTTGCTATGTATGATCCTGCATATAGTCAATAACGGTACCGCAGTTATCCTGGAAAGGATCTTTCCGGAGGTTACTTATATGAACGAGATCCTCTCCTCTCCTCTCCTTTATCGTGTGCTTACTATAGCCATTATCCTCTTTACAGGAGCCTGTTACTGGCTATACCGGCAACCTCCCAAAGAATATAACCAACACGAGCCATGACCTATGCTTTCCTGAATTTATTTAAAAAAATCTCCATACCCTTCCGTATCGACATAAGTCCAAACTTTTCAGGATCAATAGCATCCAGTGGTAAAAAGAAAAGATCCGCTACATCATCGTCCGCTTTAAAATGGTCACAATCTTTTACCTGGCAAAAATAAAAGAGGTCGAGGGTCTGGTAAGTAAAACCGGCATACTCATATACATTGTGTAGAGAGAACTGATAAACCACTCCTCCGGCCATCATCCCCGTCTCTTCCAGTACTTCACGACGGATCCCCTCCTCTCCCGTCTCCGCAGGATCAATAAAGCCACCCGGTAAATCCCAGGTACCTTTTGCCGGCTCTTTGGCCCTACGGGCTATCAGCAATTCATTTTTATGGTTGAGAATAAAAGCAACCGCAGCAGCTGACGGATTAAAATAAAACACAAAGCCGCAGGCAGGACAATATTTAGCTTTGCTGTTACGAATGTTAAAATCTTCCACACCGCACTTAGGGCAATACCGGAACTGGTCCAAAGGATGCATAGGCTGATTATTAAAGTGCATAAAACAAAAAACCCGCATACCTGCAGGTTTGTTCGCTCTTCGAGTAGGACTTGAACCTACGACCCTCTGATTAACAGTCAGATGCTCTAACCGACTGAGCTATCGAAGAATGTTACAATTACTATTTTGGGAGCTCTTCCTCTTGGACTTGAACCAAGGACCCTCTGATTAACAGTCAGATGCTCTAACCAACTGAGCTAAGGAAGAATGTTGTTTTTTGTCAATTGCGTTGCAAAAGTAATAGGATATTTTGAAATATGCAATATCTTTGCAGAAATTTTTTCGGAATGGACAAAATATTAGGATTAGGGAATGCATTGGTAGATGTACTAGCCCGTTTGGAAGATGACACATTACTGGAGCAGATGAAACTACCCAAAGGGAGTATGCAGCTTATTGATGAAGAAAAGTTACAGGAGATCAATCGCTGCTTCAGCACTATGAAGACATACATGGCTACCGGTGGCTCGGCCGGTAACACCATTCTGGCACTTGCCAACCTGGGAGCACCGGCAGGATTTATCGGTAAAATAGGACAGGATCACTACGGAGAATTTTATAAGAAGTGCTTTACCGATAACGGTATTGAAGAGAAACTCCAATTATCCCCGTTCCTTCCTTCAGGAGTAGCCTCCACCTTTATCTCTCCCGACGGAGAACGCACTTTCGGAACTTTTCTGGGAGCAACCTCCTCGTTAAAAGCAGAAGATCTTACGCTCGATCTCTTCCAGGGATACTCCTATTTCTATGTAGAAGGATACTTAGTGCAGGATCACGATATGATACTCCGTGCCATTGAGCTGGCTAAAGAAGCAGGACTGCAGATCTGTTTAGACATGGCAAGTTATAATATAGTCAAAGAAGACCTTGCATTTTTCAATATACTCATCCGGAAGTACGTCGATATACTTTTTGCCAACGAAGAAGAGGCCAAAGCCTTTACCGGAGAAGAGCCGGATAAAGCCCTGAAAATTCTTTCCGAAATGTGCAGCATTGCCATCGTGAAAGTAGGCTCCAGAGGCTCATTAGTAAAAAAAGGAACCATTCAGCTGGAGGTAACAGCCACTCAGGTAAAAGAGGTACTGGATACCACCGGTGCAGGAGATTATTACTCAGCAGGATTTCTCTACGGACTTACCCACGGTTACAGCTTAGAGAAATGTGCAAAAATAGGCACTACCCTATCAAGCTATGTAATTCAGGTTGTGGGCACTACCCTATCCAAAGATAAATGGGATGAAATAAAGTTAAATATTAATACAATAATCGCTCAGTAGCTGAGATTGAGCTATCTTTACCTTCCATTTTAACATCGATTCTATGAGTAAGAAAATGAAAATACGCTTTCTGTTGATCGGTGCCGTAGTCGTTTCCGGAATCATTTTTCTCTCTTTCCGGGGCGATAACCGCAACTTCCAGATCGCTAAGAACCTCGATATATTTAACGCCATTGTCAAAGAACTGGATCTCTTTTATGTAGATACCATTGATCCGAATAAAACCGTCCGCGAAGGTATCGACTACATGCTGATGCAGCTTGACCCTTATACGAACTACTTCCCGGAAGAGGAACAGAGCGACCTCGAACAACTCACCCAGGGTTCCTATGGAGGTATAGGCTCCATAATCCGTTACCATTCCAAACTCAAAAGAGTAGTGATCGTAGAATCCTACGAAGGAATGTCTGCTGCCGAAGCAGGATTAAAAGCAGGAGATATTCTCTGGGAGATAGACGGAGAAGACCTGAACGGTCTCACCTCTGATAAAGTAAGCAGTATGCTACGGGGTCCGGAAGGAAGTAACTTCAAACTCAAAGTTAAACGCCCCGGTACAGAAAGCCTGCTTGAATTTACCCTGGTACGTAAATCCATCCAACTCCCCACCGTGCCCTATTATACAGTGATGGATGGCGATGTAGGATATATCAACCTGAACAGCTTTTCAGGTACACCCTCTAAAGCCTTCAAAACAGCCTTCCTCGAATTGAAAAAGCAGGGGATCAACTCCCTGATCATTGATCTCCGTAACAACGGAGGGGGACTGATGGACGAAGCTGTAGAAATTGCCAATTTCTTCGTACCTAAAGGAAAAGTAATTGTATCCACGCGGGGTAAAATGAAACAGGCAGACCATGTTTACAAAACGACCAAACAACCGCTCGATACTGAAATACCGCTTACAGTACTTATTAATAGTAATTCAGCCTCCGCTTCCGAAGTACTTGCCGGTGCCCTGCAGGATCTCGACAGAGCCGTGATCGTAGGAGAACGCTCGCTGGGAAAAGGATTGGTGCAGACTCCCCGAAGCCTCCCTTACGGAGCCGCCATTAAAATTACAACCTCCAAATACTACACCCCCAGCGGACGCTGTGTACAGGCCATTGACTACTCCAACCGGAATCCGGAAGGAAGAGCCGTACGGATACCCGATAGTCTGACAACCGTATTTAAAACCAGTGTAGGGCGTGAAGTACGTGACGGAGGCGGGATCACTCCCGACGTATCAGTAGACCAGGATAAATTTCCCAACATCCTCTTCTACCTCTCTAACGACGATCTGATATTTGATTACGCCACAGAGTATGTACAGGCACACCCTGCAATTGCTCCGGCCGAAAGTTTTGAAATATCCGACGCCGATTACCAGCTATTTAAAGAAAAGGTAAAAACCTCTGATTTCAAGTACGATCAGCAGAGTGAAAAGATCCTGAAGACACTGTGCGAAGCAGCCGAATTCGAAGGTTACCTGGAAAATGCCTCAGAGGAGTTCACTGCCATGGAAAAGAAACTGAACCACAACCTAGACCGGGATCTGGACCACTTCTCCAAATATATCCGTAAGATGATCAATATCGAAATAGCCAAGCGCTACTACTTCCAGACAGGAGGTATCATTGAGCAACTCAAAGATGATGACTACCTGGAAGAAGCGATCCGTATTTTAAAAGATCGCGGACGCTATAAGGAACTACTTGCTCCCGGACAGGAAATTGGGGCAGATGATAAAGAAGAATAAAACTAAAGGTCCCCGGGTTAGACAACCCGGGGACCTTTAGTTTAGTTTATTATATAGTAAAGTTTGTGGGATTCCCTGTTATAATCCAAATATAGCGACCCTACAAAAAAAGGAGCTAAGTACTACTCCATTGTATATATACTACCAAAAGACATCTATCGGTCCCTGCTTAATAGCTCCTCATACTCATTCGAATTCAATATCTCCAAAGCCTTATTGACCGTCTCACTGACCGAGTTCATAATATGGAAATACTCACTTATATCCCAAAGATCACGCGCGATCAGGGCTTTGATCTGTACCTTTAACAGAGGTAACGACTGCTCATACTCCTGCTCATTAAATTCAACACCCGACTCTTCACCCAACGTACGCAACGAAGCCAGAATATCTTCTGTTACTTCAAAGTCACGTTCAAAAGTTTCAAACTTCTTATAACGGTCATGCAAAGCCTGCCTGTTATTCTCAATATAACGCATACTGGTCCTCATAATAGCCCCTTTGGTAGCCAGGTTCCGATGGTAATTGGTATAAAGGGTAGTATCCACAGGTACATAGTAATCCGGCATAATACTTCCCCCACCATATACGGTACGCCCCATCTTTTGGGTAGTATACCGCAGAGAATCCGGGAAGTGAATACTATCCACATTTATCATTTCGCCGCTGTTATAACGGGTGATCAAGTCCCGGTTATAACTCTCTGTACTTTCATAGGGCTTTTGAATACTTCTACCGGAAGGTGTGTAATAACGGGCCACCGTCAGACGGATCATAGAGCCATCCGGCAGATCAATGGGACGCTGTACTAACCCTTTTCCGAAGGTACGTCTTCCCACGATCACTCCTCTGTCCCAGTCCTGCACGGCACCCGCAGTAATTTCACTGGCCGAAGCAGAGAATTCATTGACCAGAACCGCCAGGCGTCCCTCTTTAAACTTGCCATCCCCTTTGGCAGCAAAGTCACTTCGGGGCGTCCGCCTACCCTCCGTATATACGATCAACTCTCTTTGTTCCAGGAACTGGTTCGCCAGATCAATCGCTGCATTCAGATACCCTCCGCCATTATCCTGTAGATCCAGGATCAGGCTTTTCATACCCTGTTTTTTCAGCTTCGACAAAGCCTCATCAAACTCTTCGGCTGTAGTAGCACCAAAACGGTCAATCCGTACATAGCCGATACCCGGTTCGATCATATAAGTAGCAATGATACTATGGATCGGTATTTTATCCCGGATAATGGTAAAAGGGATCAGCCCCTCTACTCCCCGGCGCAGGATAGAGACATTTACCTTCGTACCCTTAGGTCCTTTCAGGTAACTCATGATATCTTCAGTACTCATCTTCATCCCGGCAATGATCGTATCATTCACTTTAATAATACGGTCCCCTGCCAGGATACCCACTTTTTCAGAAGGTCCGCCAGCAATCGGTTGAATGATAAAAAGAGTATCTTCTACCATATTGAATTGTACCCCAATCCCTTCAAAACCTCCCTGCAAAGGCTCATTCATCTTCTTAACCTCTTCGGCATCCGAATAGGTAGAGTGAGGATCCAACTCTTCCAGCATAACTACAATAGCCGCCTCCACCAGTTTATCCTGGTCTACTTCATCTACATAGAAGTTACTGATAGCAAATTCAGCCAACTGTAGTTTACGGTTAGCTATATTACCCGGATTCTGAGCCCTGCTCTCTTCCACTCCTCCTATACCCATCCATGCTATCAAAAAAGCCAGAAGAGGCATAGAGAAGATCCTTTTTGTATATTTCATTATAAGCATAGTTTCATTACAACTAAGAGATTCACCCTCTTTCCAGCTTCATACCTTCCGGAAGGAACTGCGTAACATCCCGGCCATACCGCAACAATTCCCGTACAATGGAAGAACTGATATGGGTCAGTTCCGGCTCGGTAAAGAGCAAAATAGTCTCTACCCCCGAAAGTTTACGATTGATATCCGCAATACTCTTTTCATACTCAAAATCAGCCACCGTACGAATACCCCGCACAATAAAATCTGCCTCTACTTCATGGGCAAAGTTAATCGTAAGGCAATCATACATAGTGACCCGGACACTTGGATGACCGGCATACAACTGCTCAATCATCTCTATCCTTTTAGTAACAGGAAAATAAGTTTTTTTGTTTTCGTTGATACCGATAGCGATCACTATTTCATCAATAAACCCAAGTGCACGCTTCACGATCGAATCATGTCCGGCAGTAAAGGGATCAAACGTACCCGGAAATATAGCTCTTCTCATACAAAGCCGTATAAAACAGGCAGAAAAGGATCAGGCAATATCCTCCTCTACCACCAGATTATTAATAATAAAACTCTGCCGCTCCATGGTATTTTTACCCATATAGAACTCCAGCATCTCTTTTACCAGGTCGTTTTTCCGCAGCTTTACCTGCTCCAGACGGATATCTTTTCCGATAAAGTGTTTAAACTCATTAGGCGATATCTCTCCCAACCCTTTGAAACGGGTGATCTCCGGATTCGGTCCCAACTCTGCCACAGCATTCAGTCGCTCCTCTTCGCTATAACAATAGATGGTTTTCTTCTTGTTACGCACCCTGAAAAGAGGAGTCTGCAAAATATAGACATGCCCTTTTTTGATCAGATCGGGAAAGAATTGCAGGAAGAAAGTAATAATAAGCAATCGGATGTGCATACCATCCACATCGGCATCGGTAGCCACGATAACTTTGTTATAACGCAATCCCTCTATTCCATCTTCTATATTAAGGGCAGCCTGTAACAGGTTGAACTCTTCGTTCTCATACACCACCTTTTTGGTCAATCCATACGAGTTGAGCGGTTTACCCCGAAGGCTGAATACAGCCTGCGTATTGACATCCCGGCTCTTGGTGATCGATCCGCTCGCAGAGTCTCCCTCGGTAATAAAGATACAACTCTCCTCCTGCAGGTTTCCTTTATTATCATTCAGGTGTACCCGGCAATCTCTTAGCTTCCGATTATGGAGACTCGCCTTTTTAGCTCTCTCCCGCGCCAGTTTGGTTACGCCCGCAATCGCCTTACGCTCTTTCTCAGACTCCTGGATCTTCTGCAACATCACCTCCGAAGTAGCCAGGTTGATATGCAGGAAATTATCCAGCTCTTTCTTTACAAAGTCCCCGATAAACTTGGCGATCGAAGGCCCGTCAGGACCAATATCCCGGGAACCCAGCTTCGTCTTGGTCTGCGACTCGAACACCGGCTCTTCTACCTTGATACTGATCGCTCCTACCATCCCGTTCCGGATATCGGCATATTCAAAGTTTTTGGCATAATACTCCTTAATGGTACGGCTCACCGCTTCGCGGAAAGCAGTCAGATGAGTACCTCCCTGAGTCGTATGCCGCCCGTTCACAAACGAATAATACTCCTCGCCATACTGATTGGTATGGGTAAGCACCATCTCAATATCCTCCCCTTTCAGATGAATGATCGGGTAAAGAGGCTTCGTGGTCATATTCTCGTTGAGCAGATCCACCAATCCGTTACGGGAATAGAATTTCTTTCCGTTAAACAGAATGGTGAGACCGGAGTTCAGGAACACATAGTTCTTTAACAACGGCTCAATATATTCATTCTGATAGAGATAATCTTTAAAAATAGAGGGGTCGGGTGTAAACTCCGTCAGGGTTCCGTTCGCCTGGCGGGTAGGCTGCACAGGAGAGTCCTTGGTAATGACTCCACAACTAAATTCCGCGCTTTTTGCTTCACCGTCCCGGAAACTGGATATACGGAAGAAAGTAGATAAAGCATTGACTGCCTTAATACCTACCCCATTGAGTCCCACTGATTTCTTAAAAGCTTTGGAGTCGTACTTACCACCCGTATTCATCTTGGAGGATACATCAATCACCTTTCCCAATGGAATACCACGGCCATAGTCCCTGACCGAGACCAGCTCAGGAGTGACGCTCACCTCGATCACCTTCCCATAGCCCATCATAAACTCATCCATGGAGTTATCCATCACCTCCTTTAAAAGTACATAGATACCATCATCTGCATGTTTGCCGTCGCCCAGTTTACCGATATACATACCAGGACGCCTGCGGATATGTTCCCGCCAGTCCAGCGTACGGATATTATCTTCGGCATAAGAGACTTCGGTCATTCTCTCTTCTTCTCTGTTCATATCTTTCATACTCTGTTATAGAAATCTAAACTATTATTTTAAATTCAGGAAATCTTTTTGGTAAAAGCCCGGCGCCGTTTATGCTGCTCGGTCTTAAAATACTCCCACTGTGCCTGCACCTTGTTATTGATCTCCAGCTCCGGATTACTCTCGGCATACTCAAACCCAAGCTGCTGGTAAACAGGTATCAGGTCGGAGAAAAGGAGGGCATTTACCCCCTTATTCTGATAGTCAGGCTTTACCGCAATCAACAACAGATCCAATACTTTGGATCTCTTCTTCATAAAAAGTGCTTTAGCCAGGTAATACCATCCCAGTGGCAACATTTTACCTTTTGCCTTCTGTAACGCTTTGGATAAAGAGGGCATCGATATACCTACTCCTACCAGCTGATCCTCCGCATTCGTGATCAAAGTAACCATCCTCAGGTCCACAATGGGAAGATACATCTTCACATACTGATTGATCTGCCCGTCCGACAGAGGAGCAAATCCATACAAAGGCTCGTACGCCTCATTCATCAGTTCAAAGATAGCACGGCCATAGTCCGCCTCTATCTTTTTGGCAGACGTATATTTTTTTATTTTCAGGTTGTATTTACGTTGTACCAGGTCACTGATCCGTTTATGCTTCTGAGGAACAGCATCCGGGATATAGATCTTATACTCTATCCAATCGGCATCCTTTTCATACCCCAGCTGTTCCAGATGCACCGGATAGTAGGGATAATTATAGATAGTAGCCATCGTACTTAGTTCCTCAAAACCCTCTACCAGCATCCCTTCGGCATCAAAATCTGTAAAACCCAGCGGGCCCTGGATAGCATCCATTCCTTTCTCTTTTCCCCATTTTTCCACTGTTTCCAGCAAAGCGGAAGAGACTTCCCGGTCATCAATAAAATCGATCCATCCGAAACGGACCTCCTTTTTATTCCACTTCTCGTTAGCACGATGGTTAATAATTCCTGCCACACGTCCCACGATCTCCTCATCCCGGTAAGCCAGAAAATATTCTGCCTCACAAAATTCAAAAGCCACATTCTTTTTGCGGTTGAATGTATTGAGCATGTCATCATATAGATCGGGAACAGAGTAGGGATTGTTTTTATACAGTTCGTAATTGTAACGTATAAACTTTTTCAGCTCTTTTTTCGTAACTACCTTTTTGATCTCTACAGCCATTTTACTTTTACTGTTAATAGCGCAAAGATAGTCAAAAATATGAGAAATCTCTCTCTACCTGAAGCTCTTATTGCAGGCTCAAAAGGTAAATTATGTAAATAATATAGCAGCCCAGAAGCACTCCTCCCTCGATACGGGTAATGATTCGTTTTTTAAAGAAGGCCCCGAATATCCAAAGCAGGACTCCGGCAGCGATCAGTACCAGCAGGTCGGTATTGTTTATACCCGACATAGACATCGGAACAATAGTAGCACTGCTTCCCAGTACCAGGAAGATATTAAAAAGATTGGAACCGATCGCATTTCCGATCGCTATCTCAGGATTCTTTTTCAAGGCTGCTACGATGGATGTAGCCAGTTCGGGCAGCGAAGTTCCCCCGGCCACCAGTGTAAGCCCGATCACTGCTTCACTTACCCCCAGGCTACGGGCTATTCCGGAAGCTCCCTCTATAAACAGTTGCCCGCCTCCTACCAAAGCCCCTGCCCCTACCAGGATATAGAGCAGAGACCGCTATACAGGAAACTGTTTAGTAGTAGCTCCGCTATCTCCTCCGGAAGAAGCCATAGAGAAAGTATAGCCCAGGAATATAACAAAGAAGCAGAGCAATAAAAGTCCTTCGGAGCAGGAAAGTATATCTGCTTCACCCCTGTCCAACCAAATATCACTGGCACAGATAAGCAGAATAACCGAAGCAAGCAGAGAGAGTGGGATCTCTTTAAGTAGCGTATTCCGGGTAATGACAATAGGCGCTACTAAGGCCGTAAAACCCACAATAACCAATGTATTAAAGAGATTACTTTCCACCACATTCCCGATAGCCAGGTCGGAACTCCCTTTCAGTGCCGAAGAGATACTTACCGTAAGTTCAGGGGCCGAAGTTCCAAACGCCACGATCGTAAGCCCGATCACAATCGGGGGAATATGGAACTTAGCAGCCAGTGCAGATGCGCCGTCCGTAAGCCCGTTTGCTCCGGCAATGATCAGTAAAAGCCCCGTAAGCAGAAAAAAATATCCATGATCCTATTCGATTATAAAGTACTCATACACCTGAATAACTCCCAACACCGATACTGTATGTTAAGCTTTATGGCATTTGATCAATACCCTCTTGTTGTTACTCAGTGTAGTAGCAAAAATATAAACATCTCCACCCTCTTTTAGTTTTAGTTTTTTCCGTAACTCTTCCACTTTAACCGGAAAGTTGCGTACCGTAATATTGGCAGTCATCACACCGGAAAGTTCTTTTTTAAGCTCTTTTTTCCCCAGGGAGAAAGTAGAATCTACCCGGAAAACCCTTCCCGGAAAATCAGGGATCCGTACATCAGCCGTATAAAGATAGCTATTTACATGGAGCTTTTTCAATCCGAAACGAACCGCCGGTAGTTTAAAGGCTCCGGCTTTCAGTAAAGAGGGATCGGGTTCATACAGATAGCTTTCCACCCGGTCGGTATAGCGACAAAGTGCCTCTGCCTCTTCCCGGCGACGATAAACAAATGAAGTAGTATGCGCTGGATGGATATTTACACAATGAACAGAAATATCTTCCTACATCTCCCTCTCCATAATCAACAGAAGTTCTTTACACTTATTGCGAACCGAAACGATCCTTACTTCCGAAACAAAAGGTAACTCCCGCAAGGCAGAAGTCAGGTCCAGCATCGGAGAGAATTTCATAACGACCTTATCCCGGGCTTTCTCCAGTAACAGGTCAGCCATAGTCTTGACATCCGGCCGGCAATCGCTGATAAAAAATACTTTTTCCCCTTTTTCATCCCTGCGGGCCGGGTACAGATAGATCACATCCACCGGCTCCATCCGTTCCAGCCATTCTATACTATCTCCATTAACAACCTGTACAGGGTTAATACCCAGCACCCGGAAATTATATCTGACTATTTCCGTTAACTCTTTATTCTGCTCTACATAGGTAACTTTCCGGAAATTATCCGCTATAAATGCACAATCCACACCAAAACCTCCGGAGAGATCAGCAAAGCTTTCCCCCTGTAAGAAACCTACTTTATAAGAGGCGGTAGCCTGAGAAGAACACTGTTCCATAGAGAGACTGGCCGGATAAAGAATATCCCTGCAGGAAGCCCAGAGAGGTATTTTCACCTGCGCTGTCCTCCGCTTGGAGATCTGACGGATAACCAGTTCCATATCTATCCCCGGATACCGGGCAGCATCCAGAGCCAGCCGGAAAAGATCCTCCTTCTGGTGTTCTTCTATAAATTGTTTCAGTTCTTCCGTCAGCATAATCCCGTATATATAAAAAGAAGAAACGCCTGTTACTAAAACAAGCGTTTCCTGAGGTGGGCCAACCTGGGCTTGAACCAGGGACCTCCAGATTATGAGTCTGTTGCTCTAACCAACTGAGCTATAAGCCCATGCTTCCATATGATCGGATTGCGAGTGCAAAAATAAACGCTTTCCTTCAATTTTGCAAGTTTTTCCTTAAAAATATAGCAGAGGGAGGGTACTAAAACTTATATTTCCGCTTTGGGTTTTTAGGGAACCACCCTTTTTTCACCCGTTCTTCCTGTTCGAAAACCTCTTTGATCGTCCAGAAGGAGGAGAAAGCAAATACCCCCAAAGCAGCCGAAAGAAGTACATTCTCAATCAGTAACGAGGCGGTTATCCCGACCATCCCCAGAACCAGGAAGATCCACCAGCAACGAGTACCCCAGTAATATTCGGCCTTAACCACCACCGGGTGGAAAATTCCGATGGTGAGAAACGTACAAATTCCTATCAGAATGCCTGAGAAATGAAAATTACTCAGTACCTCCATCCTTATTTATTATTAGAGATAGGTATCTCTTTCTTAATACTCTGCTCTAAGGAGATCAATGTTTCGGTAGCCGTTACTCCTGGTATCTCCTGCATCCGGTTATTCAGGAGTTCCATCAGATGTTCATTATCACGGGCATATACTTTGGTAAGCATCGTATAAGGCCCTGTGGTAAAATGGCACTCTACCACTTCGGGGATCTTTTCCAGCTCGGCTACTACGTTTTTATACATAGAGCCTTTTTCCAGCTTAATCCCCACGTATGTACAGGTTCTGTAACCGAGGCTTTTCGGATTGACATGATATCCGGAGCCGATAATCACACCCAGGTCAATTAAACGCTGTACACGCTGGTGAATGGCTGCGCGGGAAACTCCACACTCGGCCGCCACATCTTTAAAGGGGATCCGGGCATTCTGAGAAATGATCTCCAGAATCTGTCTGTCCAGACTATCTATCTTTTCCATAAC
>JAJPZL010000342.1 GCA_021204375.1 Bacteroides sp. | reverse complement strand
TGAAAGATGAAAGAGTTCGACGAATAAGTTACCATTGTTACCGGAGCAGGTTGTGGTTTTGGCAGGGATATTTCGCTTTTATATGCTCAGGAGGGAGCGAAAGTGGTTGTGTCGGATATTGCCGCCGAATCGGGTGAAGAGACCGCAGATCAAATCAGTAAAGCCGGTGGAAAAGTTATCTTTGTAAAGGCAGATGTCTCCCGGCCGGAGGATTGTGAGAACCTGGTAAAGAGTGCAGTTGGTCAGTATGGAAAGCTGAATGTAGCTTTTAATAATGCCGGGATCGGTGGGGCCAGCGTCCCCATTGGGGAATATCCTGTAGAGGCGTGGGACAAAGTAATACTGGTGAACCTTTCCAGTGTATTTTACGGAATGCATTACCAGATCCCCCAGATGCTCAAAAATGGTGGCGGAGCCATCGTAAATATGTCTTCCATTCTGGGACAGGTAGGTTTTGCCGGTTCCTGCGGATATGTAGCAGCGAAACACGGTGTAGTAGGACTTACTAAAAATGTGGCGCTGAAGTATGGTAAGATGGGGATCCGTGCCAATGCGGTGGGGCCCGGGTTTGTAGAGACCGGTCTGACGCACTCTCTTACGGAAGATAAAGAGTGTTACGATTTCCTGGTAGCCAAACATCCGATGGGACGTCTGGGGAAGATAGATGAAATTGTAGACCTGGTACTCTGGCTGAGTAGCGACCGTGCCTCTTTCTGTAATGGCGGGTATTACCCGGTAGATGGAGGATATCTGGCTAAATAAAAGATTTCTGTTTTATAGTTTGTTATTTATATGAAGGATTACCACTGCCCTATCCGGGAGCAGTGGTAATTTCTTTAGGAGGATTTCCTTGTTTCCTGGTGAATAATAAATAAAGGTCTGATAAAGTATAAACGACTTCTTTCCCTTTAAAAAAAGACCAGGGAATGGTTACAGGTGAATAAAAGTACCGTTATATCCCGCAAAAGTTCCCGGGTGAAGGTGGATAAATGGAGATAAACTTATTCCGACGATCGTTTGTTATCCCTGGAAACGTGAAATCTCTATAGAAGAAGGAAAGAAGATAAAAGTAATGAAAGACGGGCCGTACAAGATTACCGGCTGTGTTCCATTCAATAAACTACGTATTATCTGTGATAAGGATAATAACGCAGTTACGTATGAGAAGATTGAAAGGTATCCGCCTAAGGAGATACAATATCTTTGCCGCTGTGGAAAGTCCTATATGAAACCGTTCTGCGACGGATCCCATCTGCAGGATTTTGATGGTACGGAAACGGGAAGCCGCGAACCGTATGAGAAACTGGCCCGGAAGATCAAGGGTAAGTATATGGATCTGATGGATGCTCCTTCTCTGTGTGCAGTGGCCCGGTTCTGTGATACGTATGGGACTACCTGGCGACTGGTACGTCATAGTAAATCAGGTAATATCAACACCCTTGTCATTGAGCAATGCAATAATTGTCCGGCCGGCCGCCTTACCGCTGTGGATAAGGACGGAACAATTTTTGAACCGGAACTTCCGCAGGAGATCAGTCTGCTGGATGATCATGCGGAAGAGGCGCTGGGGCCTCTCTGGATAAAAGGAGGGATTCCCATTGAGAGTGCGGATGGTTTTACCTATCCGGTACGCAACCGCGTTACTCTCTGCCAGTGCGGTCGGTCGCAGAATAAACCGTTCTGTGATGCCCGGCACCTGGATGTGCCGGATGAAGATCGTTTAACCGCTACTTAACTATCCTGTTTAGTAGGATGTTATCCGGTAATTCCATAGACTAAGCTAAGGATTTTTTCAGCATACCGTCTGCCCAGTAAAAGTTGTCCCTCCCGGCCGAAATGGTAGTCACTCTCATCTTTCATCGGATCGGTTCCTTCGGCACTGATCCAATCGCTATTGGGTACGAAGGTCCGGATTTGCCGGATCATCTCATTGAAGGCTACCGAACCTTTACCTTCGTTGCGCCAGTAGGCCAGTTCGCCTGCGATAAAAGGTACATCAGGAGCGTCCAGGTCGGTTCGCAGGTTCTCTGCGAGTTGTGCCAGCTGGTAAGGATAGTGAACTACTTTTGAAGCACTGGAATTGGCTTCTCCATGGTGCCAGAGGATACCACGCAGTGTACCATATTGCTGGGCGATCTTTGCGCGTCGTATGGCTTCGGCATAGAGTTGCAGGGTATCGCGTCCGATACTGTTCCGGTCACTGATCACCGGAGCATCTTTGCTCCACTGTTCGATGGAGGAGCCTCCCAAGGCGTTCATCACGATCAGTATTCTCCGTCCTGTACGTGCGGCCACACTCTCCCCGAATGTGGTAGCGGGTGAAATGCGTTGCTGATCCATCGGTTTACGTACAGTCGAATAACGGTTCATCGGGTTTTTAGCCGGTTCCGGTATATCATCCCCGTTGAGAAGCCAGACATTTTGCATAATGTAGTTTGTGTCTGCCGGTAAGACCATATAACCCCGGCCGGCCATATTGGATTGTCCGATCAGCAGGTATACATCGTATTCACCATCTTTTTGTGGAGATAGTTTTTCAACCGCATATCTTTCTTCTTTTTCCGGTCGCTTTTTCGGTGTGCAAGCCATCAGGCTTATCAACAGTAGGGCGGGTAATAAGAGGGTAAACAGGTTTTTCATTGGTTTTTTCTTGTGGACTCTTATACAAATAATACTTTGTCACTTGTTTCTTACAAAGATAACAGGGAGGAGAGTGATCGCTTTGTCCTATCTTTGCAGATCATAATACGATCTTTGCTGGTTAACCTATTTAATAACAGATATATAACAAAGGAATTACCTGAAAGCAGATAATCCCTTTTTGTGTTTTTTGATACGAATAGTCGTTCTCGCTTATTGCATATTTACCTGATTAAATACCGGTTCCATCAGGAAGGTGAACTCATAATCTCCGTAAGGAACCATATAGGGCGGTAGGGGCATGGCTCCCCAGCTATTTACACATCCCAGTCCCATCTGTACTTTATCAATGCAGAAGTTGGTGTAATCTACCGGAGTTACTTCCGGCCAGTGGCTTTGTTGTTTGTTCCATCCATCATCTAAAGATTCAATGGAGTAGTTCAGTGCCGAAGCTGAGAAGGGAGCTTCTGCGGTAAAACGTAATCCATTTCCCAGTCTATTGATCACACTCCAATGACGGATATCGGTACGGGTACCGGTTTCCTGCGGACGAATGTATTCGTAGTGCTGCTCAGAAACCTTTTGCCGGTATTTACCCAGGTCGGTCACATGATTGCGGTCGGAATAGTTTTCAATCGGACCACGGCCGTAGTATTCAACTTCGTTATACTCTTCAGGCATCTGCATCTGCATACCAAAGCGGAAAAGGTCGGCTACCTCTATCTCTTTGTTGGCCGTCATCTTCTGGGTTACCTGTACGGTACCTTTGTTATTGATCACATAGGTCATATCCAGGTCAGTGAATACTGCTTCCATCTCATAAGTTGCTTTTACTACTACCTGTTGATCTTCTACGGAATGGGTAAACGATTTCAGTTTTAGTTTCGGATTTTTCCAGGCAGCATACTTCCGTTGCAGGTTTGCTCCGTAATCGTTATCGGTGGGGGCACGCCAGAAGTTAGGGGTAAGCGCTCCGCCATCGTTCAGCAGGGCTTTCCCTGCTACTTCATACCGGCACAGGTAGCTGTTGTGTTTGTTGAACTCGATCCGGAAGTCTTCCCCGTTAATGATCAGGTAGTGGTAATCGTTCTCTTTTACTACAGGGGTAATTATAGGTAAATTGGGTTTTACTTCATTGGCTATCTGCAAAGGGGCAGCTTTATAGGGAGTAATAACCAACTGATCTTTTGCTACGGTATATCCGGTCGGCAGCAGGGTTTCGGCACTCTTCAGTTTATAGGCCACATTGAGTAGGATCTCAGCTTCCGGACAGATACCTTCAAGATTATAGTTGAGCTTTACTGTTCCGGTTTGCTGGGGGGCGATAGTCAGTTCTTCTACCCGTCCGCTACGGATCGTTTCTCCATTTGCCAGCAATGTCCATTCTAAATAATAATCCGAGAGATCGCGGAAGAAGTTCTCATTGTATACCTGGATGGTTCCCTGTTGCAGGTTCCCGGGCTTAGTCCAGATGGATTGGTAGAAGTACCCTACTTCGTACATGTGGGGATTGGGTACCCGGTCTGGACTGATGAGCCCGTTGTCATTGAAGTTGTTATCGGATGCATCGTAAGGATTAAAATCTCCTCCGTAACCGTAGATAGTGACTCCATCTTTATTGGTCCAGTGAACCGACTGGTCTACAAAATCCCAGATAAAGCCGCCCTGATAGTTGGGATATTTGCGTACCAGATCCCAGTACTCTTTGAATCCTCCCTGGGAGTTACCCATGGCGTGAGCATATTCACACTGGATAAGAGGTTTGTTCGTATTGCCTTCACAATAGTTGATAGCTCCCTGGTAACCTAAGTACATGGGGCAATAAACATCGGTAAATTCGTTACCGTGTGCCTGTTCGTATTGTACCGGACGGGTAGTATCTTCGGCTTTGATCCAGGTATAACAGGCTTCGAAGTTGGGACCGAACCCGGCCTCGTTCCCTAATGACCAGAATATGACCGAAGGGTGGTTGTAACTGCGTTGTACATTGCGTTGGTTACGTTCCAGGTGGGCTTTGGCATAGCGGAGGTTGCGGGCGAGTGTATGCTCTCCGTATCCCATTCCGTGCGACTCTACATTGGCCTCGGCTACTATATACAGGCCGTATTGGTCGCAGAGGTCGTACCACAGGTTGTCATCCGGGTAGTGGCAGGTACGTACGGCATTTACATTGAACTGTTTCATTACCAGGATATCCTGGATCATTCTTTCGGGAGAGACTACATAGCCTGTTCCCGGATCCATTTCATGGCGGTTCACTCCTTTGAAGAGAACGGGCTGCCCATTCACCCATATCTGGCTGTTCTTCATCTCTATTTTACGGAAACCTACATGCTGTTGGATTACTTCCAGCACGTTGTTCCCGCTTTTCAGGGTAGCAGTCAGTTTGTAGAGGTTAGGGGTTTCGGCACTCCATTTCAGGGGATCTTCTATCTGCATCACTGTACCGATCTTACCGTTTCCTTTCAGGGTAGCAGATGCAATGCTGTTCCCTTTTTTATCGGTCAGGTCGAGTTCTACCGTACCGCTTCCTTTGAGGTTAAGTTCTACCCGCAGGGTCGCATTTTTGTATTCACTATCCAGATCTGGAGTGAGCCGTATATCCTGGATGTACTGTTTATTGCGTGTATAGAGGTAACAATCGCGTCCAACACCGGAGAAGCGAAAAAAATCCTGGTCTTCCAGATAGGTACCGTCGCACCAGCGGAATACCTGGAAGGCGATCAGGTTCTTACCGGGTTTCAGGTAAGAGGTCAGGTTGAACTCGGCTTCCAGTTTGCTGTCTTCGCTGTATCCTACATAGCGTCCGTTCACCCAGAGGTAAATGTTGGAGGTTACAGAGCCGAAATGGGCAAATATCTCTTTGCCGCTCCAGTCGGCCGGAATGGTGATCTCTTTCCGGTAGGAGCCTACGTGGTTATTTTTAACCGGTATTTCGGGAGGATTGTTTCTGAACTGGTTTCTCCAGGCATATCCTACATTGACATAGATCGGGTCTCCGTATCCGTTGAGTTCCCACATACCGGGTACACGCATCGTATCCCAGCCTTTGTCGTTAAAGTTATTGGTGTAGAAATCTGTTGGGCGGTCGGATGCATCTTTTACCCAGTTGAATTTCCACATCCCGTTCAGGGAAAGATAGTTTTGTGAGTTTTCCTTGTTTCCCTGCCGGGCTGTTTCGTGGTTTTCATAGGCAAAGTAGTTTGTGTGCATGGGTGCCCGGTTCACGGCATTAATTTCCGGGTTCTTCCATTCGTCTTTTTGAGCAAAGCCGGCCAGGGCCAGGCAGAGACTCAGACAAGTGAGCATTTTTCTTCTCATTGATAAATATTAATTTAGAGGTTTGTATTTCACCGATAAAGATAAGGGTAAGTTAGAAATGAAATGTTGAATTATGGCTATTTTTAGTTGAAAAATAGCTAATTCTCTATCTTTGCAGGACAAAATGAAAAGAAATATGAGGCAATCCGTTATATTGTATAATGACTTCTCTGTTTTCCTGAAGAGATACTTTGATCATAAAGTGCAAAAGATTTCGGTCAATGCCGGCTTTACCTGTCCAAACCGGGATGGTACCAAAGGGACGGGCGGATGTACCTATTGCAACAACCAGACCTTTAACCCGGAGTATTGCCGGACGGAAAAGCCGGTTGCTCTTCAGCTGAAAGAGGGAAAAGCCTTTTTTGCCCGGAAGTACCCGGAGATGAAATACCTGGCTTACTTCCAGGCTTATACCAATACCTGGGCCTCTATGGAGGAGTTGAAAAGGAAGTATGAGGAGGCGTTGACAGTAGAGGATGTAGTGGGCCTTGTCATTGGTACCCGTCCTGATTGTATGCCGGATCCTTTGTTGGATTACCTGGAAGAGTTGAACAAACATACCTTTTTATTGGTTGAATATGGTATAGAATCGGTTTGGGATACTACTTTACGGAGGATCAACCGGGGACATACCTATGAGGAGACCCGGGAAACTATCCATCGTACCGCACAGCGGGGAATAGCTACCGGCGGTCATGTGATCCTGGGACTTCCGGGAGAGAGCCGAGAGATGATCCTGGGGCAGGCGGACCAACTCTCCGGACTTCCACTGACCACTCTTAAATTACACCAGCTCCAGTTGATACGGAGTACCCGGATGGCAGCAGAGTATGCAGCTGCTCCCCGGGCGTTCCATCTCTATGAAGTAGACGAATATATTGATCTGGTGATCAATTATATAGAGCGTCTCCGGCCTGATATCGTGTTGGAGCGGTTTGCGTCGCAATCTCCTAAATCACTTCTGATCGCTCCCGACTGGGGGATCAAGAACTATGAACTGACGGCCCGTTTGCTGAAAAGAATGAAAGAGCGGAATGCTTATCAGGGGAAATGTTACGGTGTTTAAGAAAAAAGGCGTAAATTTGTAAGTAGATTAGAAATGAACGTTAAAAGCTAATATAGAGATGAAAGAGAAACTGCACATCAAGTGAAATGTATATTATGTGGGGGTAAATGACCGGAATAAAACACTTTTTGAGGGGATGTGGCCTTTGCCGTATGGAGTGTCTTATAACTCTTACCTGATCGATGACCAGGATATGGTTGCCCTTATTGATACGGTGGATGTTTGTTACTTTGAGATCTATCTGCGTAAATAAAGAGTGTAATTGGAGATCGTCCGGTCAATTACCTCATCATTAATCACATGGAACCTGATCACTCCGGTTCGATCCGGTTGATCCGGCAGCACTATCCGGGTGTCATTATTGTAGGAAATAAACAAACCTTCGGAATGATCGAATGGTTCTATGGTGTAACGGGTGATCAGTATCTGGTGAGAGAGATTTTCTCTCGCTGGGAAAACATAAGCTGCGTTTCTATATGACGCCTATGGTTCACTGGCCCGAAACCATGATGACCTATGATGAGACCGACGGTATTCTCTTTTCCGGAGATGGCTTTGGCTGTTTCGGTACCTTAGATGGAGGATTTATGGATTGCTGTATCAATCTGGATCGCTATTAGGACGAGATGGTGCGTTATTACTCCAATATTGTAGGGAAGTATGGTAGTCCTGTACAGAAGGCACTAGAAAAACTGAGTGGTATTGAACTCTCGGTGATCTGTTCGACTCACGGGCCGGTATGGACGGAAAACATAAACCGGGTGATAGAGACGTATGATAAATTGAGCCGTTATCAGGCCGAAGAGGGGGTCGTCATTGCCTATGGTACCATGTATGGTAATACGGAACAGATGGCTGAGGCTATTGCAGCGGAGATCTCTGCGCAGGGTGTTAAAAATATTGTACTGCATAACCTTTCCAAAAGTGATGCTTCTTATATACTGGCGGATATCTTTAAATACAAAGGACTGATCGTGGGATGCCCTACTTACAGTAACCAGGTATTCCCCGACATGGAGATGCTTCTTTCAAAAATACTGGGCCGTGAGATCAAAGGACGATACTTAGGTTATTTCGGTTCTTTCTGCTGGGCCGGGGCAGCCGTTAAGCGAATGGGTGAATTTGTGGAGAAGAGTAAATTCGAACTGGTAAGTGATCCGGTAGAGATGAAACAGGCGATGTCTGACCGCACTCACCAGCTGCGTGAGAAGCTGGGAGCGGATATGGCAGAACGGCTGAAAAAGGATCGTATCTGATCCTTCTCTATGTAACTAACTTTAACAACCAACCAAATATTTAGTGACATGAGACTTATTATTCAACCTGACTATCAGACAATCTCTAAGTGGGCAGCGGCGTATGTCGCTGCTAAGATCAAAACGGCCGCTCCGACAGCCGGAAAACCGTTTGTACTGGGCCTTCCTACCGGGTCTTCTCCATTGGGAATGTATAAGGAACTGATCGACCTGAACAGACAGGGCGTGGTTTCCTTTGAAAATGTGGTAACGTTCAATATGGATGAATATGTGGGGCTTCCGCAGGATCATCCGGAGAGTTACTACTCGTTTATGTGGAATAACTTCTTCAGCCATGTGGATATTAAACGGGAAAATGTAAATATTCTCAATGGCAATGCGGCCGACCTGGAAGCAGAGTGTACGGCTTACGAAGGAAAAATAAAAGCAGCAGGAGGGATTGACCTCTTCCTGGGAGGGATCGGTCCCGACGGACACATTGCTTTTAACGAGCCCGGCTCGTCACTGGCCTCACGGACCCGTGTAAAAACATTGACTACCGATACCATTATTGCTAATTCCCGTTTCTTTGATAACGATGTGAATAAGGTTCCTAAAACTGCGCTGACAGTAGGAGTAGGTACGGTTCTCTCTGCCAAAGAGGTGCTGATCATTGTGAACGGTCATAATAAAGCCCGTGCTCTTTACCATGCGGTAGAGGGATCCATTAACCAGATGTGGACCATCAGTGCCCTGCAATTGCACGAAAAAGGAATTATTGTATGTGATGATGCGGCTACAGTGGAATCGAAAGTGGGTACTTACCGCTATTTTAAAGATATTGAAGCGGATCACCTGGATCCGGCTTCGCTTTTGAAGTAAGACAGATGAAAAGGGATACTTTTAAAGTATCCCTTTTTCTTTGGGAAATGGATTTGGCTTCTCCATAAATACCATCCGGGTACCGTTCACCTCGTCGAAATGGGTTTTCCGATAGCCCAGCTTTTCATAAAAACGGGCAGTATGGGGTGTTACCAGTCCGGTGAAAAGTTTGAAACTGTTGCGGCAGGGAAAAAAGGATTCAATGCCCAGCATCAGTTCTCCGGCTATTCCCCGTTTCTGGTAATCCGGGTGTACGATCAGTTTTCCAACCTGGCAATTGTTTGCTTCGTCAGTATAAGCCCTCACCGAACTAACAATCCGGTTATCGGATGTATAAGTGAGGATCGTCCCTTTGTGGAACTCTTCCAACAGACTCTCGTAAGTCTGTACCATAGGCTGTATGGAGAGATTGTTCATTCCCAGGGCAATGAGAAGGAAAGCATCCTGTTGTAATTTCAGGATATCGGATAAATCTGCTTCTGTGGCTTTTGCAGTCATAGTAGTTCTCTTTTTCGGGCACAAAGATAGCTGGTTTCCCGGGATTTTTATTAACGGATATCGTTAAAGGAACGGTCAAATTTTTGCCCGTAAGCTTCCTGATAGTCCCGGGCGAACCGTTCATAGGTTTTCTTAGCTAATGAATGTTTCCCTAATGCACTGTAGGCTTTTACACGCAATCGCAGGGCAAATTCGTTCAGGGGATCGAACGGGTAAATAGAATCTGCGATACAAAGGACAATGGCAGGCTCCGTTTCGATATAAAGGGAAGTGGTGGCATAGTTGACTAAGGTGTCAATAATAAAATCTGTAACGGAAGCTTTGTAACGATCTAACCAGTCGTAGGTTTCACTGGTCAGGAAAGCTCCCTGCCGGGTGAGCCGGAAGAGCAAAGAGACATCTTCCCGGCTGGTCAGTGGCCTGCGGTTATAGAGGTTGATATATTCGAAGTAATCTACATATATATCCGGATCGTTTATTTCAAGTTCCCAGTTCCCGTTCTCGTTACTGATCCTTATATCTCCGAGTGTCTCCAGGAGTGTCCGGAGTTTCCCCATATTTACTGCCCGGTTGTTTTTGGCGCTTTGTTCGCTTTTGTTAAACCAGAGTATCTCCCGTAGCTTCTCCGAAGAGATACCCTGGTGGGGGGGGTATGGATCAGGATCAGTAATAATAGTTCTTTCAGTAGGGGAGTGAATTTCCGGGTAATAGTATTGTCCTGGGCATCGTAAATATGAAATCCACCAAACAGATAGATGGCACTCTTCAGGGGGGTAGGGGCTTCATTCTCCTCTTCTTCCGGATCGGTAAAGATCAACGTGGAAGCAGACTCCTGTTGTTTGCGGCGTAATCTTTGTTTACGCAGTTGCACTCCTCCGAATATCAACAGGTCAATGACCAGGATAAAGATAAACCAGTACCAGATGGTATTAGGAATTTTTTGGTCGGACGTCTGGATAAAACGAACTCTGTTGATCCGGACAGACCGGTTCCCGCTGCCGTCCATGGAGGATGTCTCCCAGGCGGGAAAATTAAATTTGTATTCGGCCGTAGAGTCAAATCCTAAATTGGAAATTCGGTAGATCGTATCGCACACCTGTAGGGTAAACTCTTTTTGTTGCTGGCGGAACTCTATTCTTACCGGAAAGCCGGATCCTGTGGTAAGAGTGTCTGCTATGGGAATGGGTAGTTTCCGGATGTTTGCCTGGGAATAGAGAAGTAGCTGCTATAATTCTCCCTGCTGGTAATCCAGAAAGAGATTTATATACTCGTTTTCGTTGGAACTGATCCGGAGTAGCGGCCCGAAATAGTTATTTTGTTGCGGATGCAGGGTTACCTCGAACTCTACGGTCAGTTGCTTTTTCAGGTAGAGGTACCGGTTGTTATCCGGAGGAAGTGTATCGTTCCGTTCGGTAGAGGGATCGGCTACCTGCAGAGAATGTATGGAACAAAGGAGTATAACCAGCAGGAACAGGTTCTTCCGGAAGCCGGTTTGTGAACCTGTTTCATCGGGAGTCTGGTTATAGGAGTGTTCTTTGAGCATACGTAGGCAAATATACTATAACCTGTGTAGAATTAAAACAACTGGCCGCCGGTTTGTTCCATTATTCCGGAAAAATCGTGTCCTACTCCTTTTACTATGATCTTTTTCCAGTTCAGGGTAAAGTTGTTCTCTGTACTGATGCGTTCGGATTCACTGTAATAGTGTTCGCCACGTGCATACCGGTATAATCCTTGTGTATCGGCTTCTGCCGTATGGCGCAGGGAGCTATCGTCGTAAATGTCCTCATCACCTAAAGCTACGATCAGTTGTGAAGCGAACAGGTGGATAAGGGTGGTTTTATCGCTGTAACCGGAATCTTTCAGCCCGTAGGGATAGGCAATAGAGGTATTGGGTACAGTGTACCATCCGGCATTGGCTGCAATGGCTTTGTGCAGGTTGGTATTCTGTTTAAAGGTGACAAAGCGGTGTACAAACTGGGCACCTGCTGAGTGACCGAACATATTGTAGGTAGTGGTGGTATTACCTGTTTTCTGTTTTATATAGAGAAAAAGCGGCTCTATCATGAAGTAAGACCACTCTTCTTCACTGACCGGCTGGTTGTTCCGGAACATATTTCCTTCGATATATTCACTGGTAGAGTAGTATTGTGCAGGGAATTCCAGGGCTATGACAATCTCTTTCTTGTCACGGTAGCTTTTCAGCCATCCCTGAAGATAGTCATCTGCATTTCTGCTGGTACCGGGAAAGATAAAAATAATAGGAAGGTCGGTCATATCGGTATCGGGTATGTAGAAATGGAGATAGACGGGTTTATCTTTCAGGGTTCATAACCTGTATATTCTACGATCCCGCTTCCGGGCCCAAGCTCGGAAAGGTTGGTATTGGGATCATTACTGGTCCATTCACAGGAGGTTAAAAGCAGGATACATACCATAAAAAAATGTATATGGATTTTCATTGTTGAATCTGTTTAATAAACGGATTTTCTCGCAGAAAAGTTGTTTCCTGCGGGAAATATCCGGAATGATTTAAAAAATAACTTTAACGGATAACTCTGCATTCAGCTTTTCATTAGCTGTTTCCAGGTTGGGCTTTTTCTGGTAAGAAAATAACCCTGGCACATCAGGCGGTTATCAATAAAATATTTGATAAGGGCTACGCCGAACTCATTGGTCTCCAGAAAGACGGATTTGGCAGTTTCGGTAAATTCGGGTTTTACTTTACTGAAACGGGCATCTACTCCACAACCTTTCTTAAAGAAATATCCGGCTTGTATATTGTATCCGTTATCCAGGGCCAGGTAATTGGCGATCTCTTCGGGCAGTAGCGGAATATCTCCGGTTGCCTGCGGATAGATCCCGGAAAGGGCGGTAGCGGTAGCGTTCATATATTCTCCCATAAGGGTAAAACCCCGGTATTTGAAGAGAATATCGGCTGACAGTTTTCTCAGGGAGGGAAATTTAGTGTTTCCTTCCTGGTCGTACATGATAAAATCGACGTGTCCTTCGCCTACTGCGTTGCTGGCTCCGTCGTTGTAACTCTATGCAATGCCTGCCAGTAACCGGGGCTTTTCTTCCCGTGTAAAGTCAACTCCTGTTGCATCGTTTTCTGAGGCAAAATTACCCAGCGGTAATACATCCAGGCGTCCGTCGTATTTCAGTCCTCCCAGATCCACATCAACAGAGCTGCCGCCGAAGGAGTTACGGCCGTCGCCGGTAGTAATAGCTACCATCGGACGGAAGATCACCTCTCCGGCCTGCAGGTTACTCTGGAGGAAGATACCTAATTCACGTCCGGTGGCTGAGAAGGATTCACTGAGCAGGCTCCGCATGGGCATAGCTATGTTCTTTTCGTGGAACAGCATTTCCCGGTTGTTAGTGAAAGTGCGTTTCTGCCCTACGCTGACGCTCAGGTATTGTTTCAGGTTGTAGGCCATCCAGGCATCTATCAAAGGATTGGAATCGGCAAAATTAGTCTCTAGCAGGAAGCTGAATGTATTGTACAGCATACTTCCTTTCAGGCTGAAGAATGCGTTCTGTATACCGAAGAAGGATTCGTCTTCTCCATCCTTTTCGTTGCGGTAACCTCCGTGTCCCTGAATGAACCCGCCTACATTGAAGCGGTGTTCTCCGTTATTGAGACTGATGTCAAGCCCGTTGCCCAGCTCAAAGCGGGCGCTGTTCTTACTGGTCTGGGCCACCGTGGTTACGGTTACAGATAAGAGTGCAATAATTGCTATGATATTTGTTTTCATATAAACGTATTTTATTTTTTATATTTAAGATGACAGGATCCTGTTCTTACGGCATTTTGCGGTAGACAGGTATTTCTTCTCCATCCTTAACTTCATAGATACGGTAGTTGATAAACCCATTGGCGGCCTCCGGTTCCAGCATGGCTGCGGCTATATTGCCATTCTTCTGCTGCATCGGTACTATGTAGGTACCTGCGGGAAAGAGTATCTCCCGGGTATCTGTTTCAGTCTTGACCCGTACCGAGTAGAACTTTTCAAAAGAGATATACTCCTGTTGTCGGGAAGTAACCTTGTAAGTTTCTACCTGCCAGGTTTCCTGGGAGGAGAGTTGTTCTATTTCTACTCCTAATTCGCGTAACTTGCGGATGATCTCCGGTTGTGTCGCCGGAATAATATAGGCTTCCGGTCGTTTGCGGGTCAATACCGGATCTGACTCTAAGGATAAGCTGGCAGTGGTGGATACGGATACTACCTTGTTGGTATTCATGCTGATAAAAGATAGGATATAATTTCTACACTCCTGGGGCGGCTCGTTACTACAATATCATCCTCCGGGGAGGGAAGCTGGGAGATGATCCGTAATACTTCGTCCGCCTGTTCCCAGGCTGTTCTCAGAAAAGATTCTCCCAACTTATAGATCGTAAATACCCTTCTTTTCAGCGATTGTTTTCCCAGCCTTACTCCTCTTATTTCCATAAGGATGGCTTCCGAGTTGAATAGATAAAAGGCATTTGCATTATAACTGCGATTGATACCACCAACGTTAAAGATCATTTCTCCGAAACAGCGGCTTGTGGTGAAGTAGTCGTGATGGCGTAATTCTTCCTGATCAATAGCTGCTTTGGCATTCCCGACAAAAAGGTTGCCTGTAAGGTTACGCAACTCTTCCGGTACATTCAGGTTCCCGCTGTAAAGGAACATGGCATCGTAATAGTTGATAATATTATCCGGACTGATGTAAGAGAAATCAGCCCGTACTGCCTGGAATTCATGGAAGTCGATCACTACCTGCGGAGCATATTCGTTGTAGAAATTCCGTAAAGTCAATGCTTCGGGAGTTTCGAGTTTGCTCTGGTCACGGTTCAGGTCCAGGGTATTGGAAGTGGCCCGGTTCAACCGGCTTCCGCCGTCGATGTTGACCATCGGGATCAGTGTAATATCCAGTCTTTCGAGCAGATAGGCAAGAGAAGGATCGTTCAGCAGGCGCTCCATCAGGTGCAGGTTTCCTTCCGTGCTGGCGGGTTCGTCACCGTGTACTCTTTCTAAAAAGAGCACTTTTACTTTGGGTATCCGGGTATCTTTTACAATCCGTACAGCGGGTATGGGGATACCCTTCTGGGTCTCTCCGATGTAAGAAAGGGAGGCAGTTCCCGGGTAAGGGGCTATGGTCTTATCAATAAAATCCATCATCTCCCGGTAAGTGGTAGGCTTGCTTCCTTTCCGGAACCAGGGAGTCCGGATATCCACGTCAGGATCCGGGAAGAACTTCTTTGCTACCTTTGCCGGTTGTTGTGCAAAGAGGCATGTCACCTGCAGGAGAAGTACAATGTTGAGTATATATTTTGTCATACTGTTTTTCATTTAAAAGGTTAAAATGAAATCTGGATCATGGTCTGGAAAAGGGTCTCATTTCCATCAATGGTTATACTGTTTATATTTTTACTGCCCGGTTCGTTATCTATAAATACCACCGATGCCTGTAATTTGATAGCATAGCTCCTGGTCAGGTACTTGGATACTCCGATCTCGTAATAGTTTTTCCGGTTATATTAAAGTTT
>JAJPZL010000027.1:11545-15224 GCA_021204375.1 Bacteroides sp. | reverse complement strand
TGTTCTTTTTATCCTGTCAACGCAATGACCGGCTAGCCGTCTCCTACACTCTACTAGATATTTAGATATACTTATTATAAGGGTTCTGCACCTACATAGTATCCCAGGTTAGTGCCCTGGTTATATCCCATATTCTGCATAGCTTGTGACATGTCATACGTATGATCCTCAAACAGATGGTGTAGACGGTTATTGGTAGGATGATTGGTAGAGAAGATGTAGATGGCGGTCCCATCTTCCGACAGAAGAATGATCTCTTCGCGATAATCACCCAGAAAGTCGCCATAGTAGTATGGATTGTATTTAGTACTATGGTTCCTCTGACTACTGCCGTAGCCTGTATTGAAATTGACAACCCGGTTGCGGCCATCGATATTTGCGCAACCCTGGTGGTTGTAAACCAGTCCGCGATCGTACAGGTCTCTTGTTGTTTCTCCGGTCCAGTAGATGGCAACATTACAGAATACTCCACCGCCGATACCCGTAGGCATAGCAGTACTTACAATTTCACCTGTAGCACAGCTATATATACCAGAGTTTAAGGAAGACCAGTATTCGAATCCGGGGTTTTCCGGGTCAATATCAGCAACAATACAACGACCCACATCGCCAACATATCCTTCACCATGACCATTTATCGTCTCGCCGTTACGCGCATCAATGGTTTGACATCCGAATCCCCCGGCAACACTATATTGAGACTCTTCTTCAAAACAAGCCACGATCTGAAGTCCGCTCCGATCCTGAATGAATTTGCCTACGCTCATCGCATCACTGTGTCCGTTGCCGTTGCACCACAACTCATTCCCGTTATGATCGATGGCTGCCGAGCCATATAAAATGTCATCTCTTCCGTTACCATTCAGATCAGCTACACGGAAAAAGTGATCACCCATACCTAACCATATTGCGGAATGATCTTTGGTATCGAATTTCCAACGGTTCACTAATTCGCCACCTTCCAGGTCGAGAGCCCATACCTGCCAGTTGTGATAGATGCCTCTGGATATGATCAGACTCGGATTAGAGATACGTATGTTTGTTTCCTCGTCGGGTATTCCATCCAGGTAGGCAACCTCGATGAAGAAACGATCCATACGGTTCCCGAAATCGTCACCCCAATACTCATTCCAATAGTTGGCCCGTTCTTCTTTGGAACCACTTCCGCCGCGTGGGATATTCTCGGTACGGGCAATTTCAAGACCGTCATATCCGCGGCAGATGGAGATATACTCGGGACCTTCAAAGATGAGTCCGCAGGTAGTTCCCAGGCTCGCACCTGATGCCCAACCCACTCCATCCGTCTGACGAATGCGATAATCATTTACCTGGCCGTTGGCATCCGTGATGACCTTACCGTCGGCAAAGGTAGTACCTTCACTGGAGCGGAAAGCGATCTCACAGAGTCCGTTACCATCGAAATCATATAAAATATACGAAGTATAGTGTGACCCGGAACGTATATTAATCCCCATATCGATCTGCTACAACCGACGTCCATCCATTTTATAAGCTTCCAGTAAAGTAGTCCCATTATACCAGCCACCCTGGTTGGCACCATCGTAGGGTTCGCGCTTGACCACGATCTCCATCTCGCCATCGCCGTCCAGGTCGCCAACCTGGATGTCGTCGGCTGTGTAAATGATGGACCCGTCGGGCACATCGGTACTTAATTTGATGGCGTGATAGAATGTTTGAGCCTGCAAAGAGGTGAAAGTGTATTCACAGATCGTTTCCGAAGAGCCTGTCAATGTTACCCGGTAGTGATTGTCTATATCCGGGTTAATATCCTCGTCCGACCAACAGGTAGAATTACTGATAGGCTCGGTGTTCAATTTCTGTTCCGATCCGGTTCCGGCTCTCTTATAAATATCGAAAGCCGTATTGATAGGATCACTTTTCAGGTAACGCCAGCTGATTAAGGCCGCGGATATTCCGGTTGTAGAATTTGCATCCAGATCCGGCGTAGGATCGTAGCTCACCCACATAGCGCGACTTCCGGTCACAATATTGGTAGGCAGCTCGGGTAGCGGTTCAGGCTCAGACGTACCGGTCTCTATGGTATCATCCGAGCAGGCTGCTACTATCAACAGGACGAGCAGGCCCCCTATCATATGATATTTTTTCATTTTTTTCATTTTTAGTTTCACAAATAGTTAACTTACCAACCCGGGTTTTGGGTCAGGTTAGGATTCTTCACTCTTTCACTTTGAGGAATGGGGAAGAAATACATCTTATCGTCCCACTGGCGTTGCACAGTCTGACGGTTGTAGGTATACGTACCATCTGCATTGAGGATGATCTTCATTTCGTCAATGCTGCTGAAGTGTTTATCTCCCTCTTTCCAGCGGCGTATATCCCAGAAACGATGTCCCTCGAATGCCAGCTCTACCATACGCTCATTTTTATATTTTTCCATAAACTCTTCGTTGCTCAAACCAGCCGGCACAGTAGGCATACCGGCACGTACACGGGTTTTGTTGAGTGCTTCGGCAGCCGTCATAGTAAACTCTTCATTGGTGGCGTACGGATTCCCCAAATAGTTCAATACAGCCTCGGCATAGTTCAGGTAGAATTCTCCTAAACGGAAGGTGATCCAGGTGTGATAAGCTGTTGATGAACCGGAAGTGGCTGTGATCAATGTACCCTGACAATACTTCTTCAGATAATAACCCGTGGGGATATCACCGCTCAAAGGCTCACCGTTAGCTCCTCCCTGGTAAGTTTGCAGCGGAGTAGTATTCCAATTGGGCCAGGTATCTCCGTTGACAGCAATGGTTAGTGCAAAACGCGGGTCGCGGCCATTATATGGATCTTCTTCCACAAATCCGCTACCCGGTTGATCGGGGCGCAGACCTGTTTCCTGCATTTCATAAGCATCCACCAGTGTCTGCGTAGGACAGTTACCATCGCTACAGTTCTCCAGTCCGGCAGGGAAATTGTATCTCTCGAACGAATTGGTCTGTGTATTGGCACGACGACCAAAAATGATTTCCTCGCCCGCATCCTCGTAGTTCTTAGCCGTTCAGAGTAAATTGTAATCCTCTACCAACTTCATTTTCCTGTTCTCACAGGCTTCAATAAGCTCTTTTGTGGCTGTTGCCGCACGATGCCAGAGTTCCTGATCATTACTTGTATTAAATAAGGGGCTGGCTGCATAAAGAGCTGCACGAGCTTTTAAAGCCAATACGGTGAGCCGGTCTATACGACCGGTTTCGGCAGGTTCACTCGGTAATGCCAGATCACCCAGATCTTCATAGTCCTCGATGATCAGCTCCTGGATCGCCTCACACTCGCTGATTATAAATTCAAAGATCTCCTCCGAAGAAGTACGGAAGAGTGTATTGATCTCATCGTTACTCATACCCTCTTCCACAAAAGGAATATCTCCATACTGACGGGTCAGGTTAAAGTAGAAGTAGGCTCTCAAAAAGCGCACTTCGTATTGATAGTTATTGTAACGATGCATTTGCGGTCGATAGGAGGGAGTCAATGCCAGGTTAGGAAAGGCCAGCCCGGTAAATTCAGTCAGATAGCGGTTACAGTTCGCTATCTGCCTGTAGCAGGTATTCCACATCGACTCTTTAGCATTGGTGGGGCTCCAGGCACCGTTGTAGAAGTCTGCGATCTGATTACCGGTATAGGCATATTCCGATTCATCGGAAGCAGAGCCCAGAAT
>JAJPZL010000027.1:0-11535 GCA_021204375.1 Bacteroides sp. | reverse complement strand
CTGTAGTTCCCGAAATCGGTATCCATACCCAGGTATATGTCGGAGATCAAACCGCCTACATCCCCAAAAGTTTTCTTTATAAAGTCAGCATCATAGTTGACATATTCATGATACTCCATTTTATCGGCACACGATGATATCATCATTGACCCGCATACTATGGTATAAATAAATTTATTCAGTTTCATTATTCTATCATTTTAAATGATTAAAAACCAATAGTGAGTCCAACGATCACACTTTTGTTGAGCGGATTGGTCGCACCGTACGATTCGGGGTCGCTCACATCCAGTTTGTCGAAGCAGAGCAGATCGGCACCTCTGACATAGAGTCTGGCACTACCCACGATCTTTGTTCTATCCAACAGGTTCTTAGGTAACTTATAATAAACCTCCACATTACGTAACTTTAAGAACGAACGGTCTGCCAGCCAAACGGTATTGGTCTGGTAGTTATTGGCATTACTTTCCGAACTCAGGCGCGGGTAGCGTGCGTTGGTATTCTCGGGCGTCCAACGGTTCTCGTAGTAATGTCTGGAAAGCGTAGTATTGTTAATCAACGGCCAGTACATACTCTTGGTATTCAGAATAGCCGAGTAGTTACCTGTGCCCTGGAACTGAGCATTGAAACCAAGCCCCTTCCACTCTAAACCCAGGTTGAATGAATAATAGATCTCGGGAGCAACGTCGCTATAGCCGATAGCTATTTTATCGTTCTCGTCAATTATATTGTCACTATTTACATCCCGATACTTGATATCACCCGGACGAACCGTACTGAAGTTTTGTGCAGGGCTATTGGCTATATCCTCTTCATTTGTAAAGTCACCGATATCCTGCATTCCTTAGAACTGGTTCAAACGCTTTCCGGTTGTTACCAGATTATCGTACAGGCGGGGTTCTTCCAACTGCTCCTTTATTTCATTGCGGTTAAAGGTGAAGTTCCCACCAACATTGAAGGTAATATCACCCACTCTTTTTGTGTAGTCTAATCCGACTTCCACCCCCCCAACTGTCCACAACTCCTTCGTTCTCGTAGTGGAAATCGACTCCTACTACATTGGTATATTTTCCATCGGAAGATACCCAGATGTTGTTTCGTCTTTGATAGAATCCTTCCACGGTAAAGTTCAACGATCTTAATAGGGTACCATCTATACCCACATTGTACTTGTAAGCTTTTTCGTGGGAAGAGTTCAGGGTGGCAAGACGGCTCATGATGGTACTACCGAATGTAGAATCGTAACTACTGTTGAACTTATATTGTGTACCGGTAAGGGTATAGATCTGATTCCAGTAATTTAGTACAGTGTTATTTCCATCTCTTGGTAAATAATCGGCATTGATAATACCGAACGAGGCCCTCAGTTTCAGAAAATCGAGCCAGGAAACCTAATTAAGCATCTTCTCCTCAGAGAGCACCCAGGCAGCCGACACAGTAGGCGAGAAAGCCCACTTATGCCCCGGGGCTAATAAACTGGTGCCTGAACCCACCAATGCCAGATCCAGATAGTAACGTTTGTTATATCCGATGTGTGAATACCAGGATGCATTCTGGCTGTACACGGTTGTATTTATACCGTATGAGTCGCGATATTCGTAATCCCATTTAGCTTGTCCGTACACATCGAATTTCCCGAAAGAGTTGGTATAATTCACACTACCGGCAAAATTGAACTGGCGGGTCTAGTCATTGATATTAGCTGCTGTTGACATTTCACCGGGAATACCACCGGTAATATACGTATAGAATGGTCCGTCGTCGCCCGACCAGTTGCTGGTATATCCTTGCCAGGCGTACGTTTTGCTATGGTCTTCCCAAATAGTAGAATAGTTGTCATAAAACAAACGTGCATGAGCACTCAACCCTTTCAACACACTGCTCAGATCCTGCATTAACGTAAGGTCGGCAAAGAGATTGTGGCTATGGCCTTTGCTATAAGCTGTTCCCTGCGATTGGGCTACCGGGTTCTTTTCGCCTGCCCAGGTGGCGCTTCCGCCCCAGAATCCTTCGTCAGTGCGTATGGGGAAAGCCGCAGCAGGAACAGAGTAGATTAAATCCCACAGATCCACAGAATCCCCCGGACGGCTCGATTCAGACAAGGTACCCAGCAGATTCAGTTTCAACCGGGTGGTATTGGTCAGATCAATATCCAGGTTGGTGCACAGATTCCCTCTCGAATACTTGTTCTGGGTAGAATATCCTTCATTCATATTGGCATGTTTGATAAATCCGTTATCAGTCAAAAGGGATGCCAGGGTGTAATAGCGGAATTTGGCTCCACCTCCACGGAACTCAATGGTGTACTTATTGGTCGCTGCCGTTTCCCGGAAAGTTTCGTCTACCCAGTCAATATTAGGATAGAGATAAGGGTACAAATGGGAGGCTCCTCCTTGTCCCGCACCGGTACGAAAAGCTGCGATCTCATTCGCGGAATAACGGGGAGTGAGCCCCTCATATCCGCGTGCTTCATTGATGGCCTCGGCATAGGTAGCTGCATCCACAAAGTTGGGACGGTGAGCCTGAAAGTTAACCACATGGTCGTAAGTGAACGTAGTCTCCTTACTGTTGTATTTACCGCGCTTGGTGGTTACCAGGATAGCACCATTCACTCCTTTATAGCCATAGAGTGCCACTGCTGCTGCATCTTTTAGGATAGTCACAGATTCTACCTCTTCCGGACTAACGAGGGTGATGTCCCGTTCCAGTCCGTCCACCAGCGTTAACGGCGTGCTGCTCGACAAACTCTGCAAGCCGCGAATGTAAAATGTTGGTTCCACTGCGGCATAGTTACCTGTATTTTGAAGGGTAGTCAATCCCAATCCATGCCCGAACAAGGAGTTGGAGATATTTTTCGCGGCCCGGTTATTAAACTCTTCACTGTATACGGTAGTCACAGAAGCAGTAGACTCCTGCCGGGTAAAAGTTTTGTCGGCTCCCACATCGATCGTCTGCTGGGCAAATCCCATCATAATAGTCATCGGTTTTCCGGCCTCTGCTTTTATCATAGCTTCTCCTTTATCCGTAGAGATTACCTGTAGGCTTTCGCCGGCAATGGCTTCGATCTCAAACTGTCCGTTGCTATCGGTTACAACCCGGGTATCCGACAGGCCTATTATATTGACTGTGGCGCCATACACCGGGTTGCCCCATTTGTCGACTACAGTACCTGTGATGCTGCCGTCTGTATTTTGTGCTCCCATCGGGATGCTCATGCATGCCAACAAGGTCAACATTAATATTTTATTTTTTCATATAATCAATATTCAATATTGTTTAATCAAGTTACGCCGCTTTATTACCAGCCCGGGTTTTGGATCAACCCATACCCCTTGTTAATTTCATGCAGTGGGAAAGGAGAAAGATACCACTTGTTGTGGTAACCATACGTCCACCAATAGCGTGCTCTGTTCTTTAACTGAAATTTTTCATAATCGAATCTGGTAGGCTGCACAGCGCCTTTATCATAGTCGCCTTCAAACCACTTGCTTTCAGTACGGTTGCCATTTTCATCCAACCGATAGATAAGTAAGCCATGCAGGGGGCGTTCGAGAATATCGGCACGTTTGTAGCGCACCAGGTCGAAGTAGCGCGAATCTTCCATACCCAATTCACAGGCACGTTCGCAAAGAAGCTCTTCCAGCAAAGCCTCTTTATTGCTCAGCAAATTCTTATTCTCATTGCACTCCTTCAAACCTCCAAGACCGACACGGGCCCGTACAATATCAATTTGTTCGATGCAACCCCGATGGTCATTCTTAGCTTGCAACAAGGCTTCAGCATACGTAAGATAAATGTCCGAGAGGCGTAAAGCTACCCACTGAGTAGGTTGGTATTTGTATTCCTCCCCCAGGTAGTACTTCATATTGTCATATCCTGTAGCATAATTTCCTGCTTCATTTTTCGAATTCATTTCGGCATCGTATCCACCTACCCAAAGTTCATAAGGCATACCGAACATCACACCCGAATCCCAGCCCAGCATTTTAGGCAAACCGTTCACGCATACTGTTTCATACAGGCGTGGATCGCAGGTCAGAATAATATTCGCCAATAATTGCTGGCCTTCAACAACATCTCCTGTAAGGAACATTTCATCTAAGCGGCCCTCTGATACGGTTTCTTCCCAATCAAATGGTTCACCATTGCTCCAGGGGAACATCTCTACATATTCCTGAGTCGGTGTGTACGAATTACGTCCATTCTGACTCCATAAGTGCCAATGATAGGTACTGGAGTTAAAAGCATCACCCGACATTACACGTACGGAATGAAGCACCTCTTTGCTGTTCTGTCTGACGTAGCCCATGCGGTATGCCTGGCGGTATTGTTCCGAAGCTGTTGAGGTAGCCTAGTTGAGCTCATAGTACCCATTTTGCCTGACCGCATTGAAGAAATCTTCACAAGCTTTCAGACAATTGTCCCAAAGCTCGGCACGATACGCACCATACCACACCAACAGTTCTCTTTCTGCCTCAGAACTTCCTCCGGCAAAACCCTGGGTATCGTTAAATAAGGGAGAAGCGACAAACTGCCAGATCTTGCATTTCAGTGCCATAGCACCGGCAATGGTCCAACGACCTGTTTCGCTGGCAGCGTTGTTGTAACTGCCTTTACTTTGGGTACCATCGTAAGCCCAGAATAAGGCGTTCGAAGCGATGGCTTCATCCAATAGTCCGATCATAAAGTTTACAGTCTCTTCTACCGTAGCCCGTGGAAACGAATAGCTCGATTCGACACCGGTATAGGTCTGGGTAACCAATGGAAGACCTCCGTAGTGGCGGAAGGTGTCGAAGTAACGGGCAGCGATCAGGCATTTGGCCTGTGCAACAAGGTAGGCTTTTTCTGCCGCATCCATATCAGGTACTCTATCAATGTTCTCAATCAGCATCCAACAGGAGCGTACCACTTGCCAGACCCATTCCCGATCGTAACCAAATACATCACCACGCAGCCCATAGTTAGAGGTGTGAGTATCCCCATAATACCTGTCGTAAAGCGTAGTCTCCGAATAGTGCAGTTGCCAGCAGTCAGACAAAGCATCGACTTTACCTAAATAAGGACTGGATGAATCCGGAATGTCTCCCTGCACATCGGTATTATAGGGTAATCCATAGTATTGTCTGCTATAGTAAGTGTTCAAAAATTGCCGCATATATACCGCGCTGCCAAATACGGTATCCTGAGTGGCACTTCCTCCCGGAGCTTTTTCCAGAAAAGAGCTACCAAAGCTTATGCTATCCACGCAGGAAATTGATGTGAGGCCTATCCCCACGCCCATCAACATACCGACGAGCCATTTATATTGTAAATTCATAGTTATATTCCTTTCTTATCAATAATTAGAAACCTAATTTCAAACTCAACGTATAAGTCCTGTTCAGCGGATAGGAAGACGCATTCGTTGCCCTTGCTTCGGGATCCCCCCCCAAATATAGGGAGTGAATGTCAACAGGTTATATCCACTGAAAGCCAACTGGCAGGTTGATAAGTTCATCTTCTTCATCCAGGGGAACTGAAAATTATAGGCGACTTGCAAAGTCTTCAGGCGCAGGTATTTTGAATCCTGCTCATACAAAGTAGATGCAGCATAGTTGTTGCTGGCATTCTCCCAGGTAGCACGTGGATACTTGGCACTTTGCGAAGGATTTTCTTCTGTCCATGTATTGGTTAAGTGATAAGCCAATAAACCTCCGTACTGGGCACCCGAGGAAGATTGGAATGGCCGTTGAAATACATCAGAGATCATGCGGCTTACGTTCCAGGCACCGGTCCATTGGATACTTACCTCGAGATTCTTCCAGGTAAATCCAAGATTGAGACCAATCATATATTCGGGATCATCCGTGTATCCGTAGTCGTAACTCATATCATTTGAATCAATAACACGGTCACCGTTGAGATCTATATATACAGCATCTCCATTTTGTAAAACTGTTGTGTGCTCAGGGAAAGGGCGGTTGAATGTTTGTTCATACAGCGCCGGAGTTCCTTCATCATAATATCGCCAAAACAGATATTGGGAACGTGAACCAATACGGCGTCCTTTCTGGTATTGGTATTCATTGTCTTTGGGAGACTCCTTCATTTCTATAATTTTGTTTTGATTGTAAGAAAGATTCACCCCTACCCAATAACGGAAATTGTCATTGATCTTATCGTTCCATTTCAGTGATAGTTCCCATCCCCAGCTATTCACTTCACCCAAATTGGCAAGAGGAGCCGTAAATCCCAACATACCGGGAACCGTGCCATCACTTAGGAGGATGTCTTTACGATTTTCGAAATAGTACTCTGCAGTGGCTCTCAATCGGTCATCAAAGAAGTTGGCATCAACACCGTAGTTCTGTTTAAGGGCTTTTTCCCAGGTTACATCTGCGTTATTCTTTGAAGCTTCACGGACACCCATACTAACGGTACCATTATCTACACCAAAAAGATAACCCCATCCATTAAGACGAGTTGCATCACTATTAGTAACGCAGTTTGCTAAGTCATTAAGGTTAACGTTGTAAGGATCAGCCATGTAAAGAAAGCGTCCACCGTTGGTGTTGTCATTACCAACCAAACCAATACTTACACGAAATTTCAGAAAGTTGACGATCGGTTTCAGAGGCTGGAAGAATTTCTCTTCACTCACTAACCAGCCTACAGAGCCTGCGGGAAAAGCGGCAAACTGCTTACCGGGAGCAAAGTTCTCAGAACCGTTGTAACCAATATTAAATTCGGCCATATACCTGCTTTTCCAGTCGTAAGTAACACGTCCTACTATACCTACATATCCGTGAGGTATATCAGAGTAAGTAGAGGGATAATACTCTTTCGACTGATTATAGAGCACTAAACCGCCCACCGTATGATCGCCGAAAGTGCGGCCATAATCAAAGGCAGTTTCCGCATACCAATCGCGGGCCTTCCCTGTACTAACACTGTAGATAATGTCAGCATCCTTAGTATTCTCATTAGGACGAAGCCCTACACTACCATTATCCAGTAAAATGGGATTATAGGTCATTACTGTTCCATCCGACCCCAGCTTGTTGACCGTAAACAAACTGTTATAGGCACCTTTTAGCCTGAACGTTAATCCTTTTGTAAGGAAGTCTAACTTCTGGTTTAAAGTCAGGTCTATATTAAGTTTGTTATTACCAGATGAATTAAAGCCGCTACCATAATAGGTTAGTGGGTCCACATCCCCAGTAAAAGGTAAGCGGACATCATTGTAGTCGGTTGTTGTATACACCAACTTATTGTTAACAAATCCCGGACTTTTGAACGGTGTGGAATAATAGATATTCTTGATCATACCCGATGTTCTCTGGCTGGTACGCGGTTTATCAGAGTTATCCACATTACCGGCAATATTAAATGACAGGATTGTGGTTTTTGTAACATCGATATCCAGATTGCTACGATAGTTGTAACGATGATACTGATAACCCAGACTATAAGGGAGGTCAAACTCTTTAAATAACCCCCCTTACGTATAGGCTCCCACAGAAATAAAATAACGAACATTATCGGTACCACCGGTTATATTCAGGTTGTGTTGAGTCTGTATGGTAGAATTTTTCATTAGATAATCTACCCAATCTATGTTTGGAAAGCGAATAGGATCGGAACCTGTACGAAACTTCTCCAGTACCTCATCACTAAACACTTTCGGAATTCCGTCGTTCCTGCACATGGCATTATAAAAGGTGGCATATTCGTAAGAGTTGGCCTGTTCTACCATCTTTGTAGGCATAAGCACAGAGGCTGAAGTATTGAACGAGATCCTCGCTTTTCCTTCTCTACCGCGTTTGGTAGTGATCAATACTACACCGTTCGCACCGCGTGCACCAAATACTGCCGTTGCCGATGCATCTTTAAGAATAGAAATGGATTCTATTTCGTTGGGGTCGATGTTGTTCATGCTTCGTTCTATCCCATCCACCTGTATCAAAGGTTTATAACCATCTGTAGCAAAGGTAGCCTTACCGCGAATAAAGATATCGGCAGCATCCGACCCCGGCTCACCGGAATACTGGACGGTAGTCAAACCGGTCATCGAACCTCCTAATACATTCGCTACCGATCCCACGGAGGTGCGTGTCAGTTCTTCGGTTTTCACACTGGAGATAGCCCCCGTCATGGTTACTTTTTTCTGCGTACCGTAGGCTACGACCTCTACCTCTGACAACATCGTGTAATCGTCGTTCAGTACTACTTTTATACCACTTTTGGCGGCAATGGTAACGGTTTGATAGCCAATGAAAGAGATTGTTAATTTCGTGCCGGAATTTACATTGAGTGTGAATACGCCGTTAAAATCGGTGATGGTACCCAGTGTATTGCCTTCGGCCACGACATTGGCACCAATGATGGGTTCACCCTGACTGTCTACCACTGTTCCTTTAATGGCACCTTGTTGCTGCATGATATCTACAGCAGCCGAAGCCGGCTGTATACCGTATGCAGGAACCAGAACCAGGACAGAGAAAAACAGAGCGACAGGCAAAGCAGTCCCTTTTATAAAGTTTTTCTTATTCATATAGTTACATTTTCATGATTAAATACACTCGTATTCCTTAGAATGCAAGCATCAGACGGAAATAGCCGGAACGTGAATAGCGTTCGCGGTTCAGGAACTCCGAACCACTATCCATGTGGTGCAACCACATAAACGCAGTGTTTCGTTCGTTACTACTCCAATAGAAACCAACAAGATCACCGGCGGCGGTAGAGACCAGTGGTGTTCCACCCACTGCATTCATACGGCGGTTGAGTGTACTCATATTTGAATGTACAATATCGAGTTCAGTCATACTGGGCAAATACCAGTCAGAGGCAGTAGCCGGTACAGGAACTTCTTCGCGATAGGCTGTAATACAGGTATAAGCAGGATCGGCAGCTGTAGTAGAGCCTCTTTCATAGCACATGGTCAACAGAGTGGTATTGTTGTAGCCCAGGTATCCGGGAAATATATCACCCGGATATGTAGCATTATTAGTGTTACAACCGATAAACTTGGTTGCCCACTCTTCGTCGGCAGTGAACCATTCACTGAAAAGCCCTGAACCGCTGAATTTAGTAAGTCTTTTATCATCGTTGAGGTTTTCCTCCCACAAGTTCTGCGGCTCATTCAGAGCCAACACCAATGCGTGTGTTGTTGTAGGATAGTCACGATAAAGAGCATCGTTTTCTGTAGTATTGTTTTCGGGATGGGTAACGTGTGGTTGAGGATTGCCTACATAACATACAATACCGATACAATTGTCAGGAATAGTTTCGCTACTACCACTAACCAGCTTGCCATCTGCGCAAAAGTAATCACCAACAGCCAGGGTATGAGAGATTTTGCTCTCATCTTTGATCGTATACTGCTTTGCACTACCCCCTTCCAGCGTTGCTTCAAAAGAGAATGATATTTCTTTTACACCCGTGTAAGTACCCGTAATGGTTGCTTTGGCATCAGGTTTTACCAATATCATGTAGGTCTGAGTCTTATTGTCGTAAAATGCACTTCCTTCATTACCATCTATCGAGATTGTTTCGGGTACAATACCGGGAATTATATAATCTTCAATAGATGTACCATCAAAGCTATAGGTTAGCGAAGGCATTTTAATGACTGCCAACCCCATGCGGTGGTTCATCACGAACGATACTTTACCTTGCAGGCGTTCACCTTCAGCAGAACCTGTACTTGTCATCAGATCGTACTTGGTATAATTGTCACCGCTTTGGTCAGCACCAATTGTCCATCGGCTTACCATATTTGCAAACGGGTCTGCGGCTGTGGGCTCAAATGCCGGATTTTCACTATACGGATAATAAGCGTAGAATGTAAAGCGCCTGAATTCCGTACCTTTGTATTCAATGACGTCGCCCTCAACATCCCATACTCCCTGGTCATATACAAATTTGCGGTTGTTGATATCTTCAACAATGCTACCATCACTTTTTACTGCATACACACCAATGGCATCGCCATCAGTAAATTTGGTAACATACGCAGCACTGGTTGCACGGGATTCGATATCCTGGAATCCCGGGTTGGAAACGCTGAGTTGCAGGGGTTGCATTTGATCACCTGCATTCACCACTTCTTCTTCCTGCGAACAGGATGACATTAGCACGCCGGCAGAAATGAAAGCTAATATATAGTTAAATATTTTCATTTTGATTTCTTTAATTAATACGTTTAAAACTTGTAGATACTCGGATATATCTTTATTAGTTAACCTCTGTAGGGGTTATCTCCTCTTCGGTAATGTCACCCCAACCACCCGGAGTAATATCGGCATCTGTTCCGGCCAGGGAGGGGTCAGGGTCCAGATTACCTCCGTCAACGCTGGTCCATGGGTTGATCTCGGTACCGGTAATGGTTAATTTTATCGGATTGTCGTTGTAATCGTTGGTAGTTACTGTGTAAGTATAAGAGTAACCGGCCTGGAGACTTGGCAGATCTACATCTACACGATAGTATATACCATTCATACCTGCCTCAATAATAATTCCGTTATCGATGGTTTGCGGCAGGAAATAAGCTGTCAGGGTATGATCATTGTCATCTGTCAATACCTGGTTCAAATCTCTGGCTACAGCATTTCCATTTACAGTGGTCACACCTGTATTCGGGTTGAATGTTCCATCCAGCTTCAAACCTAAAATATAGCAATCAATGTCACTCAATTTATCAATATCGCCTGGAACGAACTTCAGTACGATACGGCTCATTACATGATTGAATACCAATTCCACATTGGGGTTTTCGTGGTTGGCTATACCCGAAGCATAGAGAAAGTCAAGTGCCTGACGTAATTCTTCAGTTGCCTGGTTCTCACTGCTGGTTTCTACAACGAATGCCGGCTCTTCAACTCCATCTTCACCACGGTAGGGATAATAGGCACTTACCTCATATTCTTCGGTTCCCAGCAACCAGATCTCTTTTCTGTCATTCACTGCATAGAAATAGTTTCCGGCATCACCCGAATACCTGTATTGTACATTGACTTGTTTATCGCCGCAGGTAATACCTACACAGTCGCCTATTTCCCAGTTGGTTTCTGTCGCCCTGTTACCGATCTGGCTTCCCTGCTGTTCATCAATTACTGCACTAAATGTCACTTTCGATCCGGATTCTTCGGCAAACTTGAAATCATTCTCTTTGATGTCTGTATTACATCCTGCGAAAATAAGAACCCCTAATACTGAAGCAGCATAGGTACTTTTAACGCATGCTCGCCGGACTCTACTCAGGCAGCCAAACAGTTCTTGCTTTTTTCTGTTTTTCATACTATTAATTTGAATTGATATGAGAATAATATTGATTTAATTAAACAATGTGAGTTTCATATAAGAAATTGGTATATATAGTATACCTATTTATAATGACTATATGGATAGTAGTGGAGTAAACTTCACTCAAACTCCCGAAAATGGAAACTACCCTTATAAAATTAACTGGTATTAAGCATTTCTCATGTATTTTACATTTATTAAGAGTGCAAATTTATTTTAATCGTCAATATAAGCAAATGGATAATTGTA